>CAZEZD010000037.1:0-13235 GCA_964516115.1 uncultured Hyphomicrobiales bacterium | reverse complement strand
CACGTTGGTGAGGCGAACGCTCTCGACATAGGGGCCGTCCTGCACATAGCGCGCTTCGACGAGACCGGCCGGCGTATCGAGCATCAGCACCCCCGGAGTCTTCGGCGTGATGAGGCCATGCTCGATGATGGTGGTCACCGTGCCGATGGTGCCGTGGCCGCACATGGGCAGGCAGCCGGACGTCTCGATGAAGAGGATGCCGACGTCGCAGTCGGGCCGGGTCGGCGGGTAGAGAATGGAGCCCGACATCATGTCGTGGCCGCGCGGCTCGAACATGAGGCTGGTGCGGATCCAGTCGTGACGCGCCAGGAAGTCCTGCCGGCGCTCGAACATGGTGGCGCCCCTGAGCTGCGGGATGGAGCCGCCGGTGACAACGCGGACGGGGTTGCCGCAGGTGTGACCGTCGATGCAGGCGAAGGTGAAGCGGGACATGGCGCGGTTCCCAAAGGCGTCGATGGCTCAGGTATGAGGCGGCGGCGCGCCCGGCGCAACGGTGGCGCGGGCCTGCGAGACCTGCGCGGGCCGTCGATGCCGGCCGCCGTTCCTACAGGGCGGCGAGGCGGGAGGTGTCCCGCTCCTCGACGGACTGCTGGCGCATGGCGTCCCACTGGCGATGGGCGGCTTCGTCGACCTCGGAGGCGAGCGCATAGCGTGCCTTGCCGCGCGCCTTGGCGACATAGAGGGCCGCATCGGCGCGGGTCATCAGCGCGACGAAATCGTCGCCGTCCTGCGGGGCGCAGGCGATGCCGATGCTGACCCCGATCTCGGCAGCATGTGTATCAGCCAGCGGATAGGGGGCGGTGATGACCGTCAGGAGGCGGGAGGCGATCTCCCCGAGCCGAGCCTCGTCGGCGGTCGCGGCCAGGACGACGAACTCGTCGCCGCCGAGCCGTGCGGCGAGGTCGCCCGGTTCGAACTTCGCTCCAACACGATCGGCGACCATGCAGAGCACACGGTCGCCGACGAGATGGCCGTGGGTGTCGTTGACGGCCTTGAAACCGTCGAGGTCGAGGTAGAGCAGCGCGAAGGCGCCGGTTCCGGTTCCGGCGGCCGCCAGCCGATGGTCGAACTCGCGGGCAAGGCCGGTGCGGTTGACGAGGCCGGTCAGGGGGTCGTGGCCGGCGCGGTGCTTGTGTTCACGCTCGGCCATCATGGTGGCGACCAGCAGGCGGTGGAGCTGGAAGGCCGCCTTGCTCATGGCGAAGAGGAGCGCCGGTGCCTGGACGGCGGAGATGAGGAGAAGCGGATTGCCGGAGAAGAGCGCCCCGGCCGTTGCCGGCAGCAATGCGCCGGCGATGACGGCGGTGGCAAGCCGCGGGGCGCAGACGTAGCGGAAGCACATGCCGCCGACCATGCCGGCCGCCGAGATGCAGACGACGATAGCCGTCGACCAGTCGCCGCCGACCAGCGCAATGCCGGCGCCGAGCCCCGTGGTGAAGCCCCAGGCGACGGCGAGGAGGATGTTGACGTCGGTCAGCGTGTCGCGTCCCCGGGTCGCGGCGCGGTAGGCGTAGGCCATGGAGCCGAGACGGGCGAGGGTGACGATGACCTCGAGCGCGCACCAGACGAGGATGGCCGGCGTCGGCCGCCACCAGGCAATCAGCAGGGCGATGCCAAGGGTGTTGGCGGCGCCGCCGAGGAAGATCGGCAGTGTGCCGTAGAGGTTGGCGACGAGGGCGGCGCGCACGTCGTCGGGCACCGCCTGGCGGGTCGACGCCAGCCAGCGCGTGAGGCTCCAGCGCGGTGGGCTGAATGTGAGTGCGGGATCGACCATGCCATTCCGATAGTTGACCTACCAGGGCATGTTTCAACACAAGATTGCGTTAACGTACATACAAGGTCCGCCGGCCCCCTGAGGGACCGGCGGAAAAAGGTCGTCAGGCCGCGACTTTCAGCCCGACTTCGGGAAGCTTCGGCCGGTTGGCGAGGGCCCTGGCGACCATCGCCTCGACCTCGGCCTTCTCGTGCGGCAACAGCGCCAGGCGCGGCGGGCGGGTCAGCGCGGTGCCGCGGCCCATGAGGTTCTCGCAGAGCTTGATGCACTGGACGAGGTCCGGGCGGGCGTCGAGGTGCAGGAGGGGCATGAACCACTCGTAGAGCGGCATGGCCTCCTTGAAGCGGCCGGCTCTGGCGAGGCGGAACAGCGTCTCGCCCTCGCGCGGGAAGGCGTTGGACATGCCGGAGACCCAGCCGACCGCGCCCATGGCGACGCTCTCGACGATGACGTCGTCGAGGCCGGCGAAGAGCACGAAGCGGTCGCCGACCATGTTGCGGGTGTCGATGAAGCGGCGGGTGTCGCCAGAGCTATCCTTGAAGCAGACGACGGTCTCGACGTCGGCGAGCGTGACGAGGATGTCCGGGGTGACGTCGTTCTTGTAGATCGGCGGGTTGTTGTAGAGCATCACCGGCAGGTCGGTGGCGGTGGCCACCGTGCGGAAATGCTGCGCCGTCTCGTGCGGCTTGGACGAATAGACCAGCGCCGGCATGACCATGATGCCGTCGATGCCGATGCGCGCGGCTTCCTTGGCCGTCTCGACCGCAAAGGCCGTGGTGAACTCGGCGATGCCGCAGAGCACGGGCACGCGGCCGGCGGCGACGGACTTCGCCGTCTCCATGATCTGGATCTTCTCCTTGCGCTCCAGCGAGGTGTTCTCTCCGACCGAGCCGCAGACGATCAGGCCCGACACGCCGTCGCGGATCAGGTTGTCCATCACCTTGGCGGTGGACTCGATGTCGAGCGAGAGATCGTCGTGGAACTGGGTGGTGACGGCCGGGAAGACGCCTTCCCAGGAAATGCGGGGTGCCATGGGGCTTTCTCCAGAGGATCAATTATGGCGCGGCGGCGCGAAGTGCCGCCGGCGGGGATGGGGGGTGGAGGTGAAGGGCTGCGCCCGCTGTCGTCATCCCCGGGCTTGTCCCGGGGATCCACGACTTCAGGTGTCAGCGCTTCGGCAAGTCGTGGATGCCCGGGACAAGCCCGGGCATGACGAAGGCGGCGGCGACCTCAGAGCGAGGCGCCGGCCTTGCGCAGGTCGGCGAGGATCGGAGCCTTCGGCAGCCAGATCTTGTCGAACTCGGCGACGACCGCCGCCGCATCGGCCGGATTGGCGTTGCGGAAGGGGATGCCGGTCGCCTTGAACTGCTCGACGAGCTTCGGCTCGTTGCCGGCGAGCTCGTCGATCTGGGTGTCGAGGGCGGCCTTGACGGTCTTGGTGATCAGCTCGCGGTCTGCGGCCGAAACCGTCTGCCAGACGCGGCCCGAGACGAGGGCGATGACCGGCATGAAGACGGCGTTCATCTGCAGGATCGACTTGGAGGGCTTGTCGAAACGCTGGTTCCACGAGAACTCGAGATCGGCCTCGAGACCGTCGACCTGGCCATTGGTCATGGCGTCGAAGACCTGCGGGGTCGGGATCGGGGTCGGGGCGGCGCCGAGCAACTGGTAGAAGTCGCGATAGACCGGGGTCGGGTTGATGCGCAGCTTCATGCCGCGGATGTCGGCGACCTTCGAGATGTCCTTCGCGGCGAAGACGGCGCGCATGCCGGTGATGCCCCAGGCGAGGCCGATGGTGCCGGTCTCCCGCGGCAGAACCTCGAAGAGCTTCGCCGCCACCGGATCACGCACCAGCTTGGCGATCTTCGGGGTGGAATCGACGACGTAGGGCGCGGTGATGGCGGCGATGGTCGGCACGCGCGAGCCGAGCTCGGCAGCCATGATCCAGCCCATGTCGAGGGCGCCGGACTGCATCTGCTGCAGCATGGCGGCCTCGTTGCCGAGCTGGCCGGAGTGGAACACCGTCATGGTCAGGCGGCCGTTGGTGGCGGCCTTGAGATCTTCGCCCACCTTCAGCGCGGCGCGGTTCCAGGGGTGGCCGGCGGGGGTGAGGATGCCGAGGCGGAACTCCTTCGCCTGGGCGAGCGCCAGCGAGGGGGCGGCGAGCGGCAGGGTGGCGCCGGCGGCGATGAGGTGACGACGGGAGAGGGTCATGGGCATGCTCCTTTGGGGTTGGAGGGAGGCATTCATTTCAGGAGGACGAGCGACAGGAAGGGATAGATCGACAGCAAAACCAGCAGGATGCAGGAGATGCCGAAGAACGGCATGGTGACGAGGAACATCTTCCCCGGCTTCGCCCCGGTGACGGCGGCGGCGACGAAGAAGGAGAGGCCGACCGGCGGCGAGAGCAGGCCGAGCACCAGGTTGATGACCACCACGACGCCGAAATGGCGGGGGTCGATGCCATAGACCTCGGTGGCGATGGGCAGCAGGATCGGCACCGTCATGATCAGGCCGGGCACGCCATCGATCACCGTGCCGATGACGAGCAGGATCACGTTGACCAGCAGCATGAAGGAGACGGGGTCCTTCGCCACCGTCTGGATCCAGGCCGCCGTTTCCTGCGGCACCTTCCCGTAGATGAGGATCCAGGAGAAGACGGCGGCGGCTGCGACGAGGAACAGCACGATGGCGGAATAGACGCCGGCGCGCAGCATCATCTCGGGCAGGCGCGCGAAGGAAAACTGCTTCGTCCAGTAGCGGCCGACGAGAGCTGCGGCGACCGCGCCGACCGCGGCGGATTCGGTGGCATTGGCAAGGCCGCCGAGGATCGAGCCGACGATAACGACGGGAATGGCGAGCGTCGGCGCGGCGTCGAGGATCGTCGCGATGCGCTCACGCGGGGTGCGCTTCTCGGCTTTCGGATAGTTGTAGATGTAGCCCATCAGGGCGATGATGACGAAGAACAGCCCGGTCAGCAGGACGCCGGGCACGATGCCGGCGATCAGCATGTCGGACACCGACACCTGCGCCATCACCGAATAGACGACGAACATCACCGAGGGCGGGATGATCGGCCCGAGCATGCCGCCATAGGCCGTCAGCCCGGCGGCGAAGGTCTTGTCGTAGCCCTGCTTCTCCATTTCGGGGACCATGATCTGCGACATGATCGCGACCTGGGCCGTGGCCGAACCGAGGATGGAGGCGACGAACATGTTGGCGAGCACGTTGACGTAGGCGAGCCCGCCGCGCACCGAGCCGATCACCGCCATGGCGAGATCGACGATGCGCTTGGTGATGCCGCCGCCGTTCATGATCTCGCCGATCAGGATGAAGAGCGGGATGGCGATGAGGCCGTAGCTGTCGACGCCGCCGAACATCTGCAGCGGATAGGACTGGAACAGCAGCGGATTGCCGGAGGCCAGGATGTAGACGATGCCGGCGAAGCAGAGGCACAGGCCGATCGGCACGCCGACCAGCATGACGATCATGAAGGCGGCGGAGGTGATCATCAGTTCACTCCGTCGATGTCGGAGAGGACGAAGCCCTTCGGCGGCACGCGGGGGGCAAGGCCGAGGTCCTCCACCAGATTGGCGAGGCCGTGGATGGTCATCGACACGGCGAAGATGGGCAGGATCAGATAGAGCGCCCATGTCGGCCAGTTCAGCGTCTGGGTGCGCTCGGTGTAGAGGAAGTTGAACGACTGGGCGGCGAACTCGCGGGCGTCGAAGCCGGCCCGGGCGATGCCGACCGGGTCCATCCACAGCCAGCACATGGCGATGAGGGAGAGGCCGAAGGTGACGACCATGCCGGTGGCGATCATCTTGGCGATCGTCCGGCCGCGCTCGGACAGGCGCTCGGTGAGCATCGAGACCGCGAAGTCGAGCCTGAGGCGCGTCATGGCGGAGGCGCCGATGAAGGTGAGCCAGACGACGGAATAGACCGAGGATTCGTCGACCCAGTAGATCGGCATCCCGGTGTAGCGAGTGACGACGTTGAGGAGGATCAGCCCCGACAGCAGGAACATGAATGTCATGATCGCCAGCCGCTCGACCGCGAGCAGACCGGCGGACACAGAGAGCACCGCCTGGACAGGGCCGGCGACCCGGATGGTTTCGATGGCCTGATCATTCATCGGTGTTGGACCCCCGATGTGTTTCCTCTGGAATTTCTTGATCGTAGATTTTATACAATTCAGGAGTCAATGCCCCGGATGAAAATTCCTTCTGCGCGATCGGCGGCGGGGAGGGGGCATCGGGCGACGGGAACGGATGGGCAATCGTCGGATTTCATGGTCCGATGTCGTGCCGGGATGGAATCGGATGAACGCACCGCTGAAGCACCGCACTCTGTCCGCCGCGATCGTCGACAAGCTGCGACAGGCCATTCTCGACGGGACGCACCTGGCGGGCACACAGCTCCGACAGGATGCGCTCGCCGACACCTATGGGGTCAGCCGCATCCCGGTGCGCGAGGCGCTGTTCCAGCTCGAGGCCGAGGGCTTCGTGCGCATCGTTCCGCACAAGGGCGCCATCGTCTCGGAACTGTCGCTGGACGAGGTCAACGACGTCTTCGACCTGCGCGCGCTGCTGGAGCCGCGCATGCTGGCCGAGTCGGCTCCGCGTTTCGAGGAGGTGGATTTCGCCGCGCTCGATGCCATCCAGGCCCGCTTCGAGAAGGCGATCGCCGCCGGCGACGTCGGCCAGTGGGGCGTCATCAACGCCGAGTTCCACATGGCGCTCTACACCAAGGCGCGCCAGCCGCGGACCCAGTCCATCGTCGCGGCCCTGCTGCAGACGAGCGACCGGTACACGCGCGTCCAGCTGTCCAACACCACAGCCATGGGCATCGCCGAGCAGGAACATGCCGAACTCGTGCGCCTGTGCCGCGCCGGCCGGTTCGCGGAGGCCGGCGCCTTCCTGGTGCGCCACATCGAAACGGTGCGCAGCGACCTGGTGCGGGTGCTGGCGCGGCCGGGCAGCCCTGCCTTGTAGGCAGGGACGCCCGGCCGAACGGGGATTTCGGCCCGGCGCGGAGAGAATGGCAGCTGCGCGTCAACCATATGTCACGAGACCGTGGTTTGACGTTGACGTCCGGTAACGCTTTCTGTACCCGGATGCAGTCGCGGCGAGGCCTCCGGTATTCCGGCGCGTGCCTTCCGCCTGCGATGCCCTCAATCGCCCTGAACCACGACCGTACGAACCAAGGATCACTGCCCTTTGTCCATCCATACCCAGAACGGCCTGTCCGAACGCCTTGAGACCGCCCAGAAGGCTAAGCAGGCACTGTTGGAGAAGTTCCGTTCGCGCCCGGGTCCGGATGATCCGGAGTTCCAGAAGCGCCAGGCCGAGCGTCGCGCCATCGCCGAGGCCCGTGCGCAGCGCGAGGCCGCCAAGGAAGCCATCCGCCGCGCCGAGGCCGAGCGTCTCGCCGCCGAGGAGGCCGCCCGCAAGGAAGCCGAGCGCATCGCGGCCGAAGAGGCCGAGCTGAAGCGTCTCGAAGAGGAAGAGGCCCGCGCCAAGGCGCGTCCGAAGCAGATCTATCGCGAGATCGCGGCCTATGCCGAGGCCCGCGCCAAGGCAGCATCCCGCAGCGGCCGTCGCTGATCTCGTTCCGAACACCGGAATGCCAGGGGCCGCCGACGAGGCGGCCCTTCCTGTTTGTGGCGGCAATAGCCGCACGCCGTGCCGTTCGCCTGCCTGAAGCACGAGGCGCCATGACCCGGCATTCATCGGCCTGCGGGAACTCTTCGTCGCCTTGTCCGTTGTCTTGACCGCGTGCCGCGTCGACGCGTCACCCCGGGGACCTAGCCACATGGCCGATAAGGGCATCTTCGGCTTCGGCTCGACACCGTCGGTTGCCGTGCTGGCTAACAGGAGTTCCGGGCTCGGCGGCAATGGCGGCCAGCCCGTCGATGCGATCGTCGCCGCGATCTCGGCCTTCGGTATCTATCCGCACATCTACATGGCCCGCGGTGGCCGTCTGCAGGAGGCCATTGCCGCCTGCCAGGCGCAGACTCCCGACGTCGTCGTCGTCCTCGGTGGCGACGGGACGATCCTGGCTGCCGCCGAAGCTTTTGCCGGCACGGCGACGGCGCTCGCCATCGTGCCGCAGGGAACCGTGAACCAGCTCGCCCGCGACCTGCTCATTCCGCTCGAACCGGCCCGGGCCATCGCAGCCCTTGCGTCCGGCGACCAACGCTCCATCGATGTCGGCATGGTCAATGACCACGCCTTCCTGTGCACCAGCGTCATCGGCCCGCTTGCCAAGCTGCAGCGCTATCGCGAGGAGGCGCGCGGACGGATGGGGGCGACCGTGCTGTCGTTCCTGCGCACCGGGATGAAGGCCATGACGCTGAGGCCGGCCAAGCTCGCGATCCGCGACGGCCGCAGCGCCTGGACCGAGGAGACGCGCGGCGTCATCGTCTCGGTCAACCCGCTGGCCGAGATCGTCTCGCGCGTCCCGTTCCGCGAAAGGCTCGATGCCGGCCTGCTGGCGGTTTATGCGGCGCGGGAGCGCGGCTATCTCACGCTGTTCCGCCTCGCAGCCTCGATCTTTGCCGGGCGGGCGCGTCACGATGCGGACATCGGCTATTGCGAGACGCCTGTCCTTGCCATCGATACCCAGCGGGAGTGGCTCACCATTCTGAACGACGGCGAGATCCGCCGGGTGAAAACGCCGCTGCGCTTCGAGGTCAGGCCGGGTGCGCTGAAGGTCATCGTGCCGCGTCCGCCAGACCCCGCGGCATGACGGTCATCGACGACAGGCCCGCCGTGGGGGCAGCGCCATGACGGTGGTCGCGCACATCTCCGACATCCACTTCGGGCGCGAGGTGCCGGACATCGTCGCCGCGCTGATCGCCGATCTTGCCGCCGCGAGACCGGACGTCGTCGTGGTCAGCGGCGACCTCACACAGACGGCGAGCTATCGACAGTTCACCGCCGCCCGTGACTTCCTCGACCGCCTGCCGGCCCCCTATCTCGTCGTGCCGGGCAACCACGACATCGTCTCGTTCCCGCTGTGGGAGATGTTCCTCGCGCCGTTCCGGCGGTGGCGACGCTTCGTCACGGCGGGGCTGGCGCCGGAATGGTCAAACGAGGCCGTTCTGATCAAGGGAGTCAACAGCGCCCGGCCGTTCGGCCCCTATCTCAACTGGTCGCGCGGCATCCTGGCGCCGGCGCAGATCGACGCGGTGGCGACGGCCGGGCACGATCCGCGCGTGCTGATGGTCGCGGCGCATCATCCGGTCGCCTACGGCAACGATACGGGCCGGGCCTACGACCTCGTGACGCGCGGCGAGGACTTGCTTGCGACGCTGGCGACGCGGCCGCGGAGCCTCGTTCTGCTCGGTCATCGTCACCGCAGCCACGCGAGCCTGTGGAACCCCGCCGCGGGCGAGCGGACGGCGGTCACCGCGACCACGCTCGCGCCCGACGATGTTCTCATCGTTCATGCGGGCACGGCGACCTCGGACCGGCTGAGGGGCGAGATCAACAGCTGGAACCGCATCACCCTCGCCGATGCGGGGGTCGGCATCGAGGTTCGCCAGTTCGCGTCGGGCCGATGGGCGACCGCCTCGCGGCTGGCGCTGCTGTGGCCCGATCACCCGGCGGACATCATCGGTCGCTGACCTGCGACTGTCAGCGCACCAGGATGTTGCCGTCGACCGTCCGGATGTCGCGCAGGCCGCAGAGCGCCATGGTGATGTCGAGCTCCTTGCGGATGATCTCGATGGCCATGGTGACGCCCTCCTCGCCCATGGCGCCGAGGCCATAGAGGAAGGCGCGGCCGATATAGGTGCCCTTCGCTCCGAGGGCGACGGCCTTGAGCACGTCCTGGCCGGAGCGGATGCCGCCGTCCATGTGGACCTCGATCTTGTCGCCGACCGCCGCAACGATGCCCGGCAGGGCCTCGATCGAGGACATGGCGCCGTCGAGCTGGCGGCCGCCGTGGTTGGAGACGATGAGCGCATCGGCGCCGGACTTCGTGGCCATTTCGGCGTCCTCGGCGTCGAGGATGCCCTTCAGGATCAGCTTGCCGCCCCAGCGGTCCTTGATCCACTTCACGTCGTCCCAGTTCAGGGCCGGGTCGAACTGCTCGGAGGTCCAGGACGAGAGCGAGGACATGTCGTCGACGCCCTTGGCGTGGCCGACGATGTTGCCGAAGGTGCGCCGCTTGGTGCCCAGCATGGCGAGGCACCAGCGCAGCTTGGTGGCGAGGTTGATCAGGTTCTTGATGGTCGGCTTCGGCGGCGCCGAGAGGCCGTTCTTGATGTCCTTGTGGCGCTGGCCGAGGATCTGCAGGTCGAGGGTCAGGACGAGCGCCGAGCAGCCCGCCGTCTTCGCCCGGTCGATGAGGTTCGCCGCGAACTCGCGGTCGCGCATCACGTAGAGCTGGAACCAGAAGGGCTTGCCTGTGGCTTCCGCGATGTCCTCCAGCGAGCAGATGCTCATGGTCGACAGCGTGAAGGGGATGCCGGCCTTGTTCGCGGCGCGTGCGGCGAGGATCTCGCCGTCGGCATGCTGCATGCCGGTGAGGCCGGTCGGCGCAAGCGCCACGGGCATCGACACCGGCAGGCCGATCATCTCGGTGGCGAGCGTGCGGTTGCGCATGTCGACGGCAACGCGCTGGCGCAGCTTGATCTTCGAAAAATCCGTGGTGTTGGCCCGGTAGGTGCTCTCGGTCCAGGCGCCGGAGTCGGCGTAGTCGTAGAACATGCGCGGCACGCGCCGCTGGGCGAGGATGCGGAGATCTTCGATGCTGGTGACGACGGACATCCGAGCCTTCTTTCGGGATCGCTGGCGATGCGGGGCGGCCAGAGGCGGCGTGGCCAAGCTCTAGCACCGGTCCGCAGCCGCGACCAGACCGGCCGTTGCGGCGTCTCAGCCGACGCTCCGCTTCAACCTTTCGCCGTCGTGCGGAAGGCCCGCAAGGCCTGAGCGGATGAGCGAGGAATTGCGGTAGCGCCCGTCGGCGGTCACTTCCCGACCGACCCATTCCGGCAGCTCGATCACCTCGTCGGCATGGTCCAGTTCGATCTCGGCGATGACCAGACCGGCAAGGGCGCCCTCGAACAGGTCGACCTGCCAGAGCTTGCCGGCATGGACGATCTCGTGCCTCTTCTTGACGATGGGCGGTTGCGGGCAGATGCGCAGCATGCCCTCGGCATCGGCCAGCGGGATGACGTATTCGAACTCGTCCCGCACCGGTCCCTCGGCCTCGCCCTTGATGGTCAGCGTCGCGGCGCCGTCCTGGATGCGGACGCGGACCGACGCCGGCCCCGAGGCGGCGAGGTAGCCCTGGGCAATGGCACGGACGCGCGGCGCCGACCGCCAGCCGTCGCCGGTGACCAGGAACTTGCGCTCGATCTCGACGGCCATGGACGGTCCTGTGAGGGGTCGGACGGGCGCATCAAGCCCGAACGGGGGGCGCGATGCAACCCGACCTTCGCAGAGCCGGGCGCGGATGGCAGGCCTGCGGCCCGGGGCTCGCCTCGCGCCGCAACTGATGGTCTGATGCACGACGACACGCTGCGATGCGGGTCGAAGAGCCCGCAAGGGGCCGGCATCGGGAGGAACGACATGGACATGGAATTCAGGGAACTGGCCTCGGGGCTGCTCTTCCCGGAGGGGCCGGTCATCCTCGCCGACGGGTCGGTCGTGCTGGTGGAGATCGGCCGCGGGACGGTGACCAAGGTCGCTCCCGATGGCGCCGTCACCTATCTCAGCCAGCAGGGCGGCGGCCCCAACGGCCTCGCGCTCGGCCCGGACGGCAAGCTCTACATCTGCAACAATGGCGGTTTCAAATGGACGCCGCCGGGCGATGCGCGCGGCCTCCTGCCGATCGGTCAGGCGGACGACTATTCGGGCGGACGGATCGAGCGGCTCGACCTCGTCACCGGCGCGCTGGAGGTGCTCTACACCGCCACCGAGGCCTGCCCGTTCAAGGGTCCGAACGACATCGTCTTCGACGGCCAGGGCGGCTTCTACTTCACCGATCTCGGCAAGGCGCGGCCGCGCGACATGGATCGCGGCGGCGTCTATTACGCCCGGGCCGACGGCTCTTTCATCAAGGAGCTGGCGCATCCGATGGTGACGCCCAACGGCATCGGCCTGTCGCCGGACGGCACGGTTCTCTACGTCGCCGAGACGGAGACGGCACGGCTCTGGGCCTTCGATCTCGAGGGGCCGGGCGAGGTTCGCCGCCATCCCTTCCCCTCGCCGCATGGCGGGCGGATCGTCGCCGGCATCGGCGGCTACAACCGCTTCGACTCGCTGGCGGTGGATGCCGACGGCAATGTCTGCGTGGCGACGCTGGTGAACGGCGGCATCACCGTCATCGAGCCCGATACGGGTGATTTCAGGCACATTCCGGTGCCGGGCGAGCGCTGGGTGACCAACATCGCCTTCGGCGGGCCGGAACTGCGCACCGCCTACATCACGCTGTCCTCGACCGGGCGGCTGGTCTCGACCGAGTGGGAGAACTCGGGGCTGCTGCTCAACTATCAGCAGGCGTGAGGGCGGGGCGTCGAAGGCATCGCCCCACCGCCTCTGACTGCGCCGTGCATGACGGCAGTGCGTCTGGCCGCCCCTCTACATCTTCTTGAACCGGTGGCCGACCGCGATGGCCTCGAAGCGCACCCGGTGCGGGTGAAGCCCCTGCGGCAGATGCGCCCGGAAGTGGCGCATCATGTCCTCGCGCGTCAGGGTCTCGCCGTCGCGAAGCTGCACGGCCACCTCGATGTGCTCGCCCGTGATGGGGTTCCTCCCGCCCCAGGCCTTGGCGAGCGCCACGGCCGGGTGGAGCAGCGCCGCGCGCTCGATCTCCGAGGGCAGGATCTTCTGGCCGCCGACATTGATGACGTCGCTGGTGCGGCCGGTGACGCGGACATGGTCCCCCTTCACCTCGACCACGTCGCGGGTGTCGTACCAGCCGTCCTCCGAGAAGGGGGAGGGTGCGTTGAGATAACCGACCATGCGGTTGGCGGCGCGGATCTCCAGCACATTGTCGGGGCGCACCCGCGTCTCGACGCCTTCGCCGCCGACCTTCATGAACAGGCTGTCGCGCGCCTCCGACTTCACCCGGAGGATGCCGAGTTCGGACATGCCGTAGGTCTGGCGGAAGTCGATGGCGGGCAGGGCCTCGCAAAGCCGGAGAAGCGTCGGCTCGTCCATGCGCTCGGTGCCGTAGGTGACGACGCGCAGGCGGGTATCGGCGAGGCGCGGCAGCATGCCGCTCATCAGAGCCATGCGCAGGAAGGTGGGCGTCGTCGGCAGCAGTTCGACGCCGCGTTCGGCGATCTCGGCGATGACCGCCTCGGCGGTGCGCCGCGACGGCACGACGATGCGACCATTGTTGAACAGCGTGTGGAGCAGCGTGTTGATGCCGCCGATGTGGTCGAACATCAGGAAGCTCATGGTCACCAGCGCTTCGCGCGGCGTGCGGAAGCGGGCGAGGAAGG
>CAZEZD010000036.1:9811-13797 GCA_964516115.1 uncultured Hyphomicrobiales bacterium | reverse complement strand
TTCACCGGCATCCAGGCGCTGCTCGACCTCGCCGAGCCGCCGACGGCGGCGGTCTGCATGAACGACCTCATCGCCTTTGGCGTGATGATGGGGCTGCGCCATCGCGGACGCGAGGCCGGGCGCGATTTCTCGGTGGTCGGCGCCGACGACGTGCGCGAAGCCGCCATGTGGGCGCCGGGCCTGACCAGCGTCTCCACCCATCCGAGCGAGCAGGGACGCAGGGCCTGCGAGCGTGTGCTGGTCCGCACTGTCAATCCGGCCTTGCCGCCAGCCCGCATCATCATCCCGCCGACGCTGGTGGTGCGCGGCTCAACAGGCCGGGCGCAATAGAAACGGGCGCCGCGCGGGCGCCCGTCGGGTCATGGAACCGGTCCCGCCGGATCAGAACGTTTTCGCCAGCGCCTCGGCGGCTGCCTTCGCCTCAGCGAGAGAGGCCTCGGCGGACTCCGGCATGCCGGTGTTGACGACCTGCAGCGAATGGATGGTCTCAAAGCCGAAGAACTTCAGCATCCACTCCACATAGGGCTTCTGGAAGTCGATGGCCTCGGCGCCGCTGCCCGGGCCGTAGGCACCCATGGATGCCGTGATGACGAGCGCTGGCTTTCCCTTCACGAGGCCGAAATACCCCTGGTCCGGCGACCAGCCGAAGGTCTGGCCCGGCTGGGCGATCACGTCGATGTAGTGCTTCAGCACGTAAGGCACCGAGAAATTCCACATCGGCGTCGCGATGACGATCTTGTCGGCCGCCTTGAAGTGATCGGCGGCGGCGACGACCTTCGCCCAGGCCTGCGCCTGCTCGGAGGTGAAGTCCTTGCCGCCCATGACGGCATACTTGGCGTCGAGCGTGGCGCCGTCGAAGGCCGGCAGGTCCGCCTTCCAGAGGTCGAGGACCTCGACGGTGTCGCCGGGATGGGCCGCCTTGTAGGCGTCGAGGAAGTGGGTGGCGGCCTGGGTCGAATAGGAGCGGCCCTTGCGCGGGCTCGCTTCGATGAACAGCACTTTGGCCATGGTCTGGCTCCGGGATGGGGTGGGGGAGGCGCGCCGGAGGGTCCGGCGGGCGGTGTGGCGGTGTGACAGATCAGGCGAGGCGGGGGCTTGCCGTCTCCGCCGGCCGCCAGAAGGCGAGGGGGCGGGAGCGAAGCGCGAGGGCGCCGTCACCGGCGAGCGCATGGGCGATGGAGGCGACCATCAGGAAGGCGGGATATTCCCAGCCGCCCTTCGGCGCCGAGAATAGCCAGCCATTCGGCAGGTGGACCATCAGCGCGCCGGCCATGATCGGGAGAAGCAACAGCGAGACCTGGCGGCCGTAGATGCCGAGGAGGATGAGAACGCCGCCGCCGATCTCGGCCGCGATGATCGGCACGGCGAGGACCTGAGGCAGGCCGAGGGAGCCGAGGAAGCCGGCGAAGCCGGCGACGCCGAAGACCATCAGCTTCAGCAGGCCGTGGGCGATCCACATGGCGCCGAGAGCAGCGCGCAGGGCGAGGAGGCCATAGGGGGACGTGTCGGTGTGGGACATGGGGGAAATCTCGTGAAAGCGGGGGAGGGGTCCGGGCGGGCGATATCGGGGCGGCATCGCCGTCGACACGGAAGATGGGCGCTCATTCGACGCAAGTAAATTGACGCCGGCGCAATGATTTGCTTGCATGATCGCAATCAACGGAGGCCAGACGCCATGACCCCGCCCCTCGTTTCCTGGGACGACTACCACACGGTTCTCGCGGTCTCGTCGGCACGATCCCTGGCGGGGGCGGCCGAACTGCTCGCGGTCAACCAGTCGACCGTCTTCCGGCGCCTCGGGGCGATGGAGGAGCGCCTCGGCGCGCGGCTCTTCGAGCGCAGCCGCACCGGCTATTCCCTGACCGCTGCGGGCGAGGAGATGGTCAGGCTCGCCCAGCGCATGGCCGAGGACATCGTCGACTTCGAGCGGCGACTGACCGGGCAGGACCTGCGCCCTCAGGGCGAGGTGCGCGTGACCACCAACGACACGCTCGTCGTCCACCTCCTGACCCCGATCTTCGCCTCCTTCCGCAAGGCCTATCCGGAGATCACCCTGGACGTGGTCGTTGGCAACCAGTCGCTCAACCTGTCGAAGCGCGACGCCGACGTCGCCATCCGCGCCACCGCTGACCCGCCGGAGACACTTGTGGGCCGGCGCCTCGCCGTCATTCCCTGGGCGATCTATGCTGCCGAGAGCCTCGGCCTGACCTCTCTCGACCCGGTGGACTACCGTGCCTATGCCTGGATCGGGCTCGGTGACAATCTGGCCACCCTGAAGCCGGGTCGCTGGCTGATCCAGCATGTCGGCGAGGACAGGATCGGCTGGCGCATCAACACGGTCCTGGGGCTGGCCGAGGCGGTCGCGGAAGGGGCGGGGGTCGGCCTGCTGCCGTGCTTCATCGCCCAGACATTCCCCAATCTCGTGCCGCTGTCGGGGCCGATCCCGGACATTCCGGGAGCCCTGTGGATTCTCACCCACCCGGACCTGCGCTCCACGGCCCGCGTGCGGGTCTTCATGGACCACGTCGGCGCGGAGATCGCGAAACGCCGCTCACGCATCGAGGGGCTCGGCCCGGCACGCTGAGCCGGCCGTGATGGACGGGCGTCCGTGACGCTGTTTCCCCGAACGGGGCTTGCCCGGCGCTTCGCCGCTAGCGACCGGTCTCGTCGGCAAGGATCGAGGCGACGATGTCGTGGGTGGCGCGGGCCCGGCCGAGGCTTCGCGCCTTGTCCGCCATGGCGGCGAGCCGGTCGCGGTCGCTTGTCAGCAACCCGGCGACCGCGGTTGCCAGAGCCTCGACCCGCGGCTCGAACAGGCCCGCGCCGGCATCCACCACGTGATCGACGTTGGCGCCCTCCTGCCCGGGAATGAACCCGTAGAGCAGCATCGGCAGACCGCGGACGCTGGCTTCGGCGATCGTGCCCGGGCCGGCCTTGGTCACCAGCAGGTCGCAGGCCTGCATGAGGTCGCTCATGCGGTCGACATAGCCGAGCGCCGTCACCGGTACCGGCCAGGACGCCGCCTCGAGCCGCGCCTTCAGCCTCGCGTTGCTGGCGCAGACCGCCACGATCTGCGCGGCGGGTCGGCCGGGCGAGGCCGCGGCGAGCGCTGTCGCCGTCGCCGAGACGATCGCCTCCATGGGGCCGATTCCGCCGCCGCCGCCCATGACGAGAACGGCCGGCAGGTCCGGGTCGAGACCGAAGGTCCGGCGGGTGTCGTCGCGCCCGGCCGCCGCGCGGGCGAAATCGGCGCGGATCGGCAGGCCATGGGTGTGAAGACGCTGGCGCGGCAGGCCACGCGCCGCTGCGAGTTCCACCGCCCGCTCCGTCGGCAGGTAGATCGCCGCGTTGCGCGGGTGCAGCCAGAGGGGATGGATGCCGCCGAGATCGGTGACCACCGTGACATAGCGGGTGCGCGGAGCCACCCGTTCGAGCACGGGGATCACGAGGTGGTTGACCAGCGGATGGACCGACACGACCAGATCGGGCCGGGTTGCCCTGAGAAGCGCCTCGATCTTTGAGCGCGACAGGCGCCGGACGATCGCCGCGGACGAGCGCGCGACCGGCGCGAACGTGGTCACGCGCCACATGGCGTGCCAGAGCCGGGGGGTTCGCCCCACGAGGGCGTCGTAGCCGTGCGGCATGCGCGAAAACGGGAAGGCGATATGATCGGTGAGCAGGTCGACGATGGTGACGCGACATCCCGGCCGCTGCGCCTGAAACTCCGCCTCCAGCGCCCGGGCGCTCGCCAGATGCCCGCCGCCGGTGCGGCTCATCAGGACGAGAACGTGCAGCGGCGGGGCGGAGGCGGTATGCGACGAGGGGCTGGTGCTCTGCGCTGATGCGGTCAATCTTGCGGTCTCCACCCGGCTGTCTAGCCTGCCGCAGCGCCGATGGCGAGGCGGACGGATTGCCGCTCCTGCCGACAACACCCATCAACCCGCGTGATCGCTGGGCTGACAAAGCCTGTCTTGCCCGGCCGCCCC
>CAZEZD010000036.1:0-9801 GCA_964516115.1 uncultured Hyphomicrobiales bacterium | reverse complement strand
CACGCATAAGACGGGACGACCCGATCCCGCGAGGAGACCCCCATGCCCGTGCTGCCGACCGCCGCCGACGTCGCCGATGCCGCAAGCCTGATCGCGGGGGTTGCGCGCCGTACGCCGCTGCTCACCTCGCACGAGCTCGACGCGCTGACCGGGGCCCGCGTCTTCCTGAAGGCGGAATCGCTGCAGCGGACCGGCTCGTTCAAGTTCCGCGGCGCCTACAACCGGCTGGCGCGAATCCCCGAGGACCGCAAGGCCATCGGCGTCGTGGCGATGTCGTCGGGCAACCATGCGCAGGGCGTCGCCACCGCCGCCCAGTTGCTCGGCATCCGCGCCACCATCCTGATGCCGAAGGACTCCCCCGTGCTGAAGCGCGAGCGCACGGCGGCCGCCGGCGCCGTGCTGGTGCTGTTCGACCGCGAGAAGGACGACCGCGAGGCCATGGCGAAGTCCATTGCCGAGGAGCGCGGCGCCGTCGTCGTGCCGCCCTATGACGATTTCCACATCATGGCGGGACAGGGCACGGCCGGCCGCGAGATCATGGAGGATCTCGGCGCGAAGGGGCTTGCCCCCGACACCGTCCTCGTCTGCTGCTCGGGTGGCGGGCTCCTCGCCGGCGTCGCCCTGGCCGTCCACGAGAAGGCGCCCGCGGCGCAGATCTATTCGGTGGAGCCGGAGGGATTCGACGATCACGCCCGGTCCTTCGCCACCGGCGAGCGGGTTGCCAACGACCGCCGCGCCGGCTCGCTCTGCGACGGGCTGCTGGCCGCCATGCCCGGCGAACTGACCTTCGCGGTGAACAAGCCGCATGTCGCCGGTGGACTGGTGGTCACCGAGGACGAGGTGAAGCGGGCGGTGGCCTTCGCCTTCCGCGAGCTCAAGCTGGTGGTCGAGCCGTCGGGGGCGGTGCCGCTGGCCGCGCTGCTGGCCGGCAAGCTCGACGTGAAGGGGCAGGTCGTGGCGGCGCTGATCTCGGGCGGCAATGTCGATCCGGCGCTCTTCGCCGAACTGATCGCCTGGACGCCAGACAGAGCGGCCTTCAGGAGGCGCTGACGCTCAACTCGTCAGCGCAACCTTCTCCACGAAGCTCAGCTTCTCGATATCCTCGATTCCGGGATGGGTGGGGGCAAGCGGCGCGCCCGCATCCCGCGGCCGGCGCGGCGTCTCTGCGAGCGGCGTCTCGGCTGTCGACAGCGCGGCCGCGGCGGTCGCCCGGGCGGTGACCGGCACGTCTTCGACCAACCTGTGGATGACCGGCGGCAGCGGCTCGGGCTCCACCAGGACGGCCTCGTCCTCAACCGCCGCCGGCGCGGCATCGGCGAAGAGGCCATCGTCCAGCATCATGTCGACGTCGTCCTGCACCAGCCCCTCGCCCGGCTTCGCCGGACCGTTGAGCAGCGAGGCCTCGGGCTTCTCGGCGACCGGCGGCGGGGCCGCAGCGACGCCGGACTCGCCCCAGATCGCCATCATCGAATCGATGCGGTCCTCGAGGAAGCGCAGCACGCCGATGACCTTGCGCGTCCGCTGGCCGGTAATGTCCTGGAACGAGCAGGCCGTGTAGATGTCGGTTGTCTTGGTGTCGATGAGGTCGCAGACCTCGCCCTCGGCGCCCATCTCGCGCAGCGTCCAGGCGATCTCCTGGATGGTCTCCGCCGCGCTCAGGATGTCGCCGGTCGCCGTCGCGGTGGCCTGCACGATGGCGTCGAGCTCGACGGAGGCATCCTCGAAATGGCCTGACCCCGCATCGGCGCCTTCCGGCTTGATCGCGGCGATCTCCGCCTTCGTCCGGGCGATGGCCAGCGCCATCTCGCGGATGTCCATCCGCACGCGCTCGATGTCCGGAGAGGTGCGCGGCGCGGCGACCGCGCTTTCAAGGCGCCCGATCGCGTCGAGCACCGTCACGGTGTCGGCGTGGCGGTTGCGCCGTGCATATTCCGCCAGGAACCAGCGCCCGCGCGCCGTCTCCATCACGGCCTGCTCGATGGCGCCGTAGTCGGCCTCGGCGAGGGACACGGGCGTCAGCCGTGACGGGGGCGTGATGTCGTCGGTCATCCGTCAGTCCGCTCTCGCAGGATGGATCGCCAGCGTCTAGAAGAAGGAGCGGCAGGCGATTCTCCCCCGAAATCTTAATGGTTCGTCACCCTTCCACCAAATCGGATGATTCCAAGCTGTTCGCAACACGGCTCGCGCTGTTCTACGCGGCCCTGTTCATCGGTTTCGGGCTGCATCAGCCATTCTTTCCGGTCTGGCTGAAGGCCAAGGGGCTCAGCGACGGTCAGGTCGGCGCGATCCTGGCGGGTGGCCAGTTGATCCGCCTCGTGGCGACACCAGTGGTGACCTATCTCGCCGACCGGGCCGGCATCCTGTCCTACGCCATCGTCATCTGCTGCTTCGCCACGGCCATCGCCTTCATCGGCGTCGGGCTGGCCGACAGTTTCACGATGATCCTGATCGGTGTGGTCATCACAGGCCTCGTGTGGAGCCCGCTGGTACCGCTGGTCGATGCCTATGGGCTCGCTGGAGTCGCCCGCCGCACCCTCGACTACGGGCGCATCCGCGTCTGGGGCTCGGTGGCCTTCATGGCCGCCAGTATCGTCGGCGGCATCGTCCTCACCGTCATCGCGCCCGACTACATCGTCTGGATGATCTGGGCGAGCCTCGTTCCGCTTGCCATCGCCTCGGTCATGCTCGTCCACGACCGCGCCGACAGATCGGTCGCCCCCTCGGGGCCGGGCTTCTTCAACAGGCGCTTCGTGCTGATCATGATCGCCGCGGCGCTGCTGCAGGCGAGCCACGCGGTCTATTACGGCTTCGCCTCCATCCACTGGAAGGCGATCGGCTATTCCGGCTTCACGGTCGGCATGCTCTGGGCCATCGCGGTGCTGGCCGAGATCGTCATGTTCTGGGTCGCGACCCGCTTCACCCGCGACTGGCGGCCGACGACCTTCCTGCTGATCGGCGGCGCGGGTGGCCTCCTGCGCTGGCTTCTGATGGCGCTCGATCCGCCGCTGTGGATCAACGGACCGCTGCAGCTTCTCCATGCCGCAGGCTTCGGCCTCGTCCACCTCGGCACCATGTCCTATCTCGCCGCGCGACTTCCCGCCCACCAGCGCGCCAGCGGCCAGGGCACGGTGTCTGTCGCCATCGGCGGCGCCATGGCGCTGTCGACGCTGATCGCCGGCTATCTCTATGCCCGCGTCGGTGTCTCCGCCTTCCTTGCCATGGCGGCGCTCTGCGGCGCCGGGCTCGTCGTCACCGCGGTGGCGCGCTCCATGCCGGTGCCGCGGCCGGCCGTCCCTGCTCAGCCCCAGAGCGAGGGCGTCGGCGGATAGACGGTGGCGCCTCGGCGAGCGATGACTGCGGCCATAGCAGATTGTGGAGGAGTGGATGACCTTCGTCTATTACCACCGCGATTTCTCGGCAATTTGCAGCGCCCTTGGTGCCCAGAATCTCAAGGTCTGGCGGCAATCTGTATCCGGGGTCGATGCGCCAGAGCCTGCAAGCATCGATGATATCGCCAATATGATGCAGCAATCAGAGGTCCTTTGGGGCACAGCCCTTCCATGGTATCTCGTGGCGTCGAAGACCGATCAGTTGAGTTGTTCGCTGGAAGGAGCCGTTTCTCAGATTGGCGAAGGTGACCTAACCACAGTTCTCTTTGTTGCTTATCAGGATGGAGGACTGATCTCTGTTTCGGCTGTGGCCCAGCCCTTTCACCAGAACGCTGTACCGGCGTCCTGGTGGAGGCCATGGTCTTCATAACACCTGACGCCCCGCCGTCCCCGCTCAGCCCCAGAGCGAGGGCGTCGGCGGATAGACGGTGGCCCCGTCGTAGCGCAGGCCCTCGGGCCGGTCCTCGCGCAGAAGCAGCGGTCCGTCGAGATCGACGAGGAAGGCCTTCTGCGCGATCAGGGTGGCCGGCGCCATCGACAGCGACGTGCCGAGCATGCAGCCGGTCATGATCTTCAGGCCGAGCTTCTCCGCCTCGGCGACGAGAAGGAACGCCTCGGTCAGGCCGCCGGTCTTGTCGAGCTTGACGTTGATCGCGTCGTACTTGCCGGCCAGCTTCGCCAGCGAGGGGCGGTCGTGGACGCTCTCGTCGGCGCAGATCGGGATCGGCCGGCGCACATGGCGCAGGGCCTCGTCGTCAGAGGCAGGCAGGGGCTGCTCGACCAGGGCGATGCGGAACCGCTCGCAGACCGCGAGGTTCGCCTCGAGATTGGCCGGCGTCCAGCCCTCGTTGGCGTCGATCACCAGCGTCGCCTCGGGAACCGCGGCGCGAATCGCCGCAAGCCGGTCGGCGTCGCCGTCGCCGCCGAGCTTGATCTTGAGGTGCGGACGGCCGCAGCTCTTCGCCTGTTCCGCCATCTCCTCCGGCGAGGACAGCGAGATCGTATAGACCGTCGTGAGCGGCTTCGGCGCCGGCAGACCGGCGAGTTCCCACGCCCGCTTGCCGGTACGCTTCGCCTCGAGGTCCCACAGCGCGCAGTCGACCGCGTTGCGCGCCGCGCCCGCCTTCATGGCGGTCAGCAGGCCCTGGCGGTCGAGGCCGGTGTCGAGCGCCTCCACCATGGCCTCGATGTCGGCGGCGACTCCATCGACAGATTCGCCGTAGCGCGGGTAGGGCACGCATTCGGCACGGCCGATCGCCGCCCCCTCGCGGATTTCGCACACCACCACCACCGCCTCGGTCCGTGAACCCCGGGAGATGGTGAAGGTGCCGGCGATGGGCCAGCGTTCGGTGCGGACGGTGAGCTCGCGCGACGGCATGGTTCGGGCGTCCTCAGTTCACTTTCCGGGAGGCCTTGGCCTTCTTCGGCTTCGGCTCCGGCTCGCCGTAGAGCTCGGCGAGAGCGTCCACCAGAGGCTCGACGCCGAAGCGCACGGGATCGGTCGCCGGCAGCTCGTATTCCCGCGACAGGCGGTCGAGATAGGTGAAGGCCTGATCCTCGGAGAGGTGCTCGGTGTTGATCGACAGGCCGGTGCAGATGATCGCCGGGTTGGTCAGGCGGCCGAGATTGACCGTCTGCTCGATCACCTCGTCGATGGACGGCAGGGGCGTGTGCACGCCACGCATCGTGCGCCGCGTCGGCTCGTGGCAGACGATGAAGGCGTCCGGCTGGGCGCCGTGCAGGAGGCCGAGCGTCACGCCGGCGAAGGAGGGGTGGAACAGCGAGCCCTGGCCCTCCACCACGTCCCAGTGCAGCGGATCGGCAGCCGGGGTGAGCCATTCGGCGGCACCCGCGATGAAGTCGGCGACCACCGCGTCCACGGCGACGCCGCGGCCGGAGATGAAGATGCCGGTCTGGCCGGTGGCCCGGAAATCGGCGTCGAAGCCGCGATCGCGCATGCCCTTTTCCATGGCCAGCGCCGTGTATTTCTTGCCCACGGAGCAGTCGGTGCCGACCATCAGCAGGCGCTTGCCGGACCTCAGGCCGCCCTTGCCGGTGGCGAAGGTCTGCGTCGGGTGGCGCACGTCGTGGAGCTGGCGCCCGTGCTTCTTGGCGGCGGCCGCGATCTTCGGAATGTCCGAGAGCTTCGCGTGCAGGCCGGTCGCGATGTCCATGCCGGCCTCGATCGCCTCGACGATGCTGGTGATCCAGTGGTCGGGCAGCACGCCTCCGGCGTTGACGACGCCGACCACCAGCGTCTTCGCACCGGCTTTGGCGCCCTGGGCGATCGACAGGTCCTTCAGGCCGGTATCGGCCTTGCAGCCGTCCAGGCGCACCTGCCCGACGCACCAGTCGCGGCGCCAGTCGACGATGCCCTGCGCCGTCTTGGCGGCGAGCTGGTCGTGGACGTCCCCGAGGAAGAGGAGATAGGGCTTGGCGAGTTCCATGTGACGGCCTGTATCGGAAAGGGAAGAGGTGCGGCGACCTCGACGGCGCCGGGCGGCTCCTTTATGGAGAGAGCGAGCGCGCGTGCCAAGCCGGGCCGGCGCATGCGTCTTATCGAAATTCGCGCCGTGAGCGGGAAGAGCCTCGTGCCTGAAGCCCAGTTGGCGAGCAGAGTGGACGGCAACCGGCTGACGGTCGCGCTTGCCGGCAACTGGACGGCGGAAACCGCCGGCGCCATCGAGCCCGAGGTCACGCGCCTTCTCGCGGAAAGCGGCTCTCCGGCCGCCGTGCTTCTCGACTTCTCGCGCGTCGAGCGCCTCGACACCCTCGGCGGCACGCTGGTGCGCGGCATCGAGATGGCCTTTGGCGCGCGCGGGGTGCCGGTCGAGCGCGCCGGACTGTCGCCCGTATCCGCCGCCATCTACGCGGAGATCGTCGAAGGGCTCGCGGCGCCCGCTCCGCCGCCGCCGAAGGCGAAGCCTGCCATCATCCAGGGCCTCGACGCGGTCGGCAGTCAGGCGCTGGAGGCCTGGCGCGACCTGGTGGCTCTCGTCTCCTTCTTCGGCGAGGTCGTGGCGGCGGCCGGATTGGTCTTCAGCGGCCGTGGCCGCCTTCGCCTCGCCGCCATCGTGAACCAGCTCGATCACGTCGCCTTCCGCGCGGTGCCGATCATGGCGCTCATCACCTTCCTGATCGGCGGCATCATCGCCCAGCAGGGCATCTTCTTCTTCCGCGATTTCGGCGCCGACACCTATGTCGTCGACCTCGTCTCGATCCTGACCCTGCGCGAGATCGGCGTGCTGATCGTCTCCATCATGGTGGCGGGGCGCACGGGCTCGGCCTTCACGGCCGAGATCGGATCGATGAAGATGCGCGAGGAGATCGACGCGCTGAAGGTGATGGGGCTCAACCCGGTCGAGGTGCTGGTCCTGCCGCGCCTCATCGCGCTGATCATCGGCCTGCCTCTGCTCACCTTCGTCGGCGACATTGCGGCGATCACGGGCGGCGCAATAGTGGCGCAGTTCTACGGCCAGATCCCCATCGACATCTTCTTCACCCGCATGCAGGAAGAGGTCTCCCAGCGCCACATCTGGGTGGGCCTCGCCAAGGCGCCCTTCATGGCGCTGATCATCGGCCTCGTCGCCTGCATCGAGGGTATGCGGGTGAAGGGGTCGGCGGAAAGCCTCGGCCAGCAGACCACCGCCTCGGTGGTCAAGGCGATCTTCCTCGTGATCGTGGTCGATGGCCTTTTCGCCATCTTCTTCGCGTCTCTGGGCTACTGACGGCGGGGAGACGGGCGTGGCGGGCTATGCGGCGGGCGAGGTGATCATCAGCGTGCGGGACGTCGCCATCGGTTTCGGCGAACGTCTCGTCATCGACGGGCTCGACCTCGACGTCCATGCCGGCGAGATCCTCGGCGTCGTCGGCGGCTCGGGCACCGGCAAGTCGGTTCTGACCCGCTGCATCCTCGGCCTGGTGCCGAAACGCCGCGGCAAGATCATCGTCTTCGACCAGGATCTCGACGCCATCTCGCCGGCCGAGCACAAGGCGATCGAGCGCCGCTGGGGCGTCCTGTTCCAGCACGGCGCGCTGTTCTCCTCGCTGACGGTGAAGCAGAACATCCAGGTGCCTCTGCGCGAATACCTGGGCCTGTCGGAACCGCTGATGGAAGAGATCGCCCGGCTGAAGATCGCTATGGTGGGACTGTCGCCGGATGCCGCCGAAAAGTACCCGTCCGAACTGTCGGGCGGCATGATCAAGCGCGCGGCGCTGGCCCGAGCTCTGGCGCTCGATCCGGAAATCGTCTTCCTCGACGAGCCGACCTCCGGGCTCGATCCGATCGGCGCCGAGGAGTTCGACACGCTGATCCGCACCCTGCGCGACACGCTGGGGTTGACCGTGTATATGGTCACCCACGACCTCGATAGTCTGGCGCGAATCTGCGATCGAATCGCAGCGCTCGCCGACGGCAAGGTCATCGCGTCGGGAACGATGGCGGACATGCTCCGTCATCCGCATCCCTGGCTGCGGAAATATTTCGGAGGCGAGCGCGCCCGCGCTGCCGGGGTCAAAGCGTGAGGATGTGAGCCGAAGCGCATGGAGACCAAAGCCAATACCACGCTGATCGGTCTGTTCACGCTGGGTGTCCTGGCGGCGTTCGGCCTGTTCCTGTGGTGGTTCCTGCGCGTCGGCGACAGCACCAACCGCGAGGACTTCCGCATCGTCTTCACCGGCCCGGTCGGCGGGCTTCGCACCGGCTCGGCCGTTTTCTTCAACGGCATCCGCAAGGGCGAGGTCCGCAATATCGGCATCGATCCGGCCGATCCGCGCAAGGTGGTCGCCGTCGTCTCCCTGCAGCCGGGAACGCCGGTATCGAGCGCCACCCGCGCCAGCCTGAACGTCCAGCTTCTCTCCGGCATCGCCTCGGTCGGTCTCGTCAACGGCCCCGATCCGGCCCAGCCGCTGACCCGCTCGGCCGGAGCGCCACCGCCGCAGATCGGGCCCGACGTGCCCGGCGGCTCCGACATCATGTCCGGCGCCCAGCAGACCATGAACACGCTGAACGGGCTCGTGCAGCGCCTCGACGAGGTCATCGCCAACGGCTCCGGCTCGTTCCAGCGCAGCCTTGAGAACGTCGAGAAGTTCACCGCCGCCCTCGGCGACAACACCGACAACGTGCGCTCCTTCCTCAGCCAGACCGGCGAGGCCGCCAAGCAGATCGCCGCCCTGGCGCAGCGTCTTGATCGCGTCACCACCCAGGTCGAATCGATGATGGAGGGGGCTCAGCCGGGCCGGATCAGCTCCATCCTGAAGAACATCGATGAACTCACCGGCGGCCTCAACGCCCAGAGCCAGAACTTCGCCGACCTCATTCGCGACGCGCGTCAGGCCGCGACCTCGCTGACCCAGACGCTGGGAACGGTCAACGAGGTGGCGACGACCTTCGACGTCCGCGCCCTCAACCGAACTCTGGCCGGCGCCGATCGGGTGATCCAGGCGCTCGACAGCGAGCGGATCGGCCGGGCCATGGCGAACATCGATCGCTTCACCCAGGCGCTGGGTGAGAATTCCGCCAATGTCGACCTGTTGCTGAAGAACGCCAGCGAGGTCTCGGGCAAGCTGAACACCATGGCGGACCGTCTCGACAATCTCCTGAAGGGCTTTGCCGGCGACGGAACGAACAACATGTTCGCCGAGTTTACTGCGACGGCGCGGTCCGTCCGGACGCTCGCCGAGCGGCTCGACACCCGCACGGCGCAACTGACGACCTCCATCTCCGGCTTCACGGATCGCACGATCCGCGATATTCAGTCCCTGTCGGCCGACGGCCGGCGGACGCTGTCGGAACTGGAGCGGACGTTGCGTTCACTGGAACGCAACCCGCAGAGGTTTATCTTCGGCGGCTCGGGCGTGCCCGAATTCAATCGCCGCTAGGGCGGAAGTGAAGGTTCGGGCGTGCAGGACAATCATTCGGGATCGCGATCGGCACAGACGAGGCGTCAGGCGACGTTCGCGATTCTGGGAGCGTCGCTGACCCTGGCCGGCTGCGCCTCGTCGAGCAATACGCCGCGGGCGTATGACATCGTCGCGCCCTCGACCTTCCCGGTCCGGGCAGGCGCGGTGCGCGGCCAGTTGCTGGTGGTCGAGCCGAAGGCCATCGCCAGTCTCGACACCGAGCGCATCGCCGTGCGCGGCCAGGGCGGCGCCTATTCCTATCTGTCCGACGGCGCCTGGGCCGACCGCCTGCCGAAGCTGCTGCAGGCCCGCATCATCCAGGCCTTCGAGAACGCCAGCCGGCTGCGGTCCGTTGGCCGCCCCGGCGACCGTCTGGCCTCGGACTGGCAGTTGCTGGCCGACATCCGCGCCTTCGAGGTTGTCGCGACCGGGACCACCGAGGTGGTGGTGGACATGTCGGTCAAGCTGGTCAACGACCGTTCCGGCCGTATCCTCGCCGGCCGGATCTTTT
>CAZEZD010000035.1:2200-13908 GCA_964516115.1 uncultured Hyphomicrobiales bacterium | reverse complement strand
GGCCAGTGACGACCGCCCGACCGACGAGTTGAAGCCCAGGCGCCGCGGCAAGGCGCCGGTCATCACGCTGGAAGCTCGGGAGATCGAGCCGACCACCGCGGCAGATCCCGCAGCGGACCCGGCGGGGGAGACTGCGCTCGGCGCGTCGGCAGGGCAGGAAGGGCCGGTCCCCGGCGAGGCAAGCGCATCGGAAACCATCGACACGATGCCGGTTGCGCCTGCCTCCATCGACGAGGCGGACAAGCCTTCGCTCACGGCGGCATCGGGTGTGGACGAGACGGCAGACGCCGCTCCGGCCGAGCCTGCCGCGCCCGAGACGCCCTCGCCCGAACCCGCTTCCTTCGAAGCCGCGCCCCCTGATGCTACCCCTGCAGATGTCGCATCCTCCGGGAGCGAGCAGTCCGCACCCCCGAGGCCCGACTATCGCGAGGACCCCCAACTGGTGGTGCCCCCTCCATCCGGTGGCGGTTTCGGCCGGCTGGCCGCGGCCGGCCTCGTCGGCGCGCTGATCACCGGCGGTCTCGGCATCGCCGCCCAGATGAGCGGCTACTGGCCGGGAACGGCCCGGCAGGACACGTCGGCACTCGAACAGAGGCTCGCCGCCCTCGACGGCCAGGTGCGCCAGATCGCCGCGCGCCCCGCCGCGCCTTCAGCGCCGGCGGTCGATCTCGCCCCCCTGACGCGGCGTATCGAGAGCCTCGACGCCGCCCGGGCGAGCCTCGAGGGCCGCCTTGCCGCCATCGAGCAGCGGCCTACCGCGACCGCCGGCCAGAGCCCTCCGCAACAGTCGGCCGCCATCGATCTCGATCCTCTGAAGACGGAGATCGACGCGCTCAAGGTGGCCGTCGAGGCCATTGCATCGGCCCAGCGTACGGCAGCGCAGTCACCGCCGGCCGCGCCCGCTGCCCCCGCTGTCGACATGACCGCCGTCGAGGCGCGCGTGGCGGCCCTGCTGGCGCCCCAGACAGAGCGCGTCGATGCCACGGCCGCACGCATCCGCTCGCTCGACGAGGAGATCAAGGCGACGAGCGCCGCGGCCCGCGCCCTCGGCGAGAAGGTCACGACGCTCGAGACGGCCCGGTCGCAGGCGGGCGATGCCGGCCGGCGCGCCGCCCTGGTCGTCGGCCTTTCGTCGCTGCGCGGTGCCTTCGATCGCGGGCAGTCCTTCGCGGCTGAACTCAAGTCGGCGGCGACCCTCGGCCTGCCGGCGGAGGCTGTCCGCAGCCTCGAGGCCCACGCCGAACGCGGCCTGCCGACATCCGCGGCTCTCGCCCAACGCTTCTCGGCGCTTGTGCCCGCGCTCCTGCGCGCGGCGCCGGCGAGGGCAACCGACGGCACGCTGCTCGACCGGCTCTCGGCCACGGCGCAGAATCTCGTCCGGGTCCGCCCGGTCGGCGAGGCGGCCGGTGACGACGTCCCGACCGCCGTGTCCCGGGCCGAAGCCAAGCTGAGGCGCGGCGACATCGCCGGCGCACTGGCCGACATCGACCGCCTGCCCGAACCCGTGCGGGCCCTTGC
The DNA here is from genome assembly GCA_964516115.1 of uncultured Hyphomicrobiales bacterium. GTDB lineage: Bacteria > Pseudomonadota > Alphaproteobacteria > Rhizobiales > Phreatobacteraceae > Phreatobacter. The sequence continues at coordinate 12,390 of CAZEZD010000035.1, read as the reverse complement.
CGCCAGCTGGGCAGCCGAGGCGCGGGCGCGCGTGGCGGCCGAGGCGACGCTGCGGCGCCTGACCCTCGATGCAACCGCCGCCCTGACCGGCGGCTGAGGAGAACATCATGGTTCGCGTCGTTCTCTTCCTCCTGCTGCTCGCCGCCCTCGCCTCCGGCGCGGCCTGGATCGCCGACCAGCCCGGCACGGTCTCCGTCCTCTGGCTCGGCCGGCAGATCGAATTCGAGGTGCTGACGGGCATCATCGGCCTGCTGGTGGCCGCGGCCGCCGCCATGGCGCTGATCGGTATCGTCAAATGGCTGATTGCGAGCCCGGCCCTGGCCGCGCGTGCCATGCGCCGACGGCGCGACAGGAAGGGGCGTGACGCAGTCAGCCGGGGCATCGTCGCCATCGGCGCCGGTGATCGCCGGGCGGCGGAGCACCTTGCTGCGGAGGCCGAGAAGTTCGCGCCCGGACAACCGCTCACCCTGCTTCTGAGGGCGCAGACCGCCCAGCTCGCCGGCGACCGTGGCGCTGCCGAACAGGCCTTCCGCGCCATGCTGGCCGGGCCGGAGACGAAGCTCCTCGGCCTACGCGGGCTCTATGTGGAGGCGAAACGCCGCGCCGATCCGGCCGTCGCGCGCGCCATCGCCGAGGAGGCCGTGAAGGAATCGCCCTCCGCCGGCTGGGCCGGACAGGCCGTGCTGGAAAGCCAGACGCTCGGCGGCGACTGGGATGGCGCCCTCGCCAGCATCGAGAGGCAATACGCCGCCCGCGTCATCGACAAGGCGCAGGCGAAGCGCCGACGCGCTGTGCTGCTCGCCGCCAAGGCCACCGCGCTGGAGGATCATGATTCCGTTGCCGCCAAGGCGCTGGCCATCGAGGCGCAGGGGCTGGCGCCCGACCTCGTGCCGGCCGCAGTCGTGGCCGGCCGGCTTCTCGCCGCCGACGGCGACACCCGCAAGGCCTCGCGCGTCATCGAGGCGGCCTGGAAGGCGACGCCCCATCCCGATCTTGCGGAAGCCTATGCCCATGCCCGACGCGGCGATTCGCGGCTCGATGAACTGAAGCGCGTCGAGTATCTGGCGCGCCTCACACCGTCCCATCCGGAAGGGCTGATGGCCGTCGCCCGCGCCGCCATCGATGCCGGCGAGTTCGAGACGGCACGCCGCGCCCTTCAGGAGCTGACCGACGGGCGCCCGACGCAGCGGGCCTGCCTGCTGATGGCGGAACTCGCCGCCAAGGAGCATGGCGACCACGGCCGCGCCCGCGAATGGATGGCGCGCGCGCTGCGCGCCGCCCGCGATCCGGTCTGGACCGCCGACGGTCAGGCGAGCGACGTCTGGCTGCCCGCCTCGCTGGTCACCGGCCGACTCGATGCCTTCGAATGGAAGGTTCCGGTCGCCGAGATCGGTGGCCCCGTGCTGCAGGTCGACGATGTGCTGGCCGATCACCACGAGTCCGAGCAGCCCGCCCCTGTCGCCGGCCCGATCATCGAGGTCCTGGCCGCCCCCGTCGCCGAGGAACCCCCGCCGCCCCCGCCGCCGGACCCGGTTGCGGTGGTCGTCGAGCCGGCTCAGCCTCAGCCGTCCGAGCCCGCCGCCGCCGCGGAGGAACCGCCGAAGCAGACCGTCGTCGATATCCCGCGGCCGCGCGCGCAGCCAACCGAGACGGTCTTCCCGATCGCCCGCCCGCCGGATGATCCGGGACCCGAACAGCCGGCTCCGGCGCGACGAGCCTCGTTCCTGGGAAGCTGAAGGGGTCCGTCCCTGCAACAATGGCGTCTTGAATAGCGTCTTGCCGCCCGCCCCGCGGGCGTGAGATAGAGAGCGCGCCGGTCCCGTAGCTCAGCAGGATAGAGCAGCGGTTTCCTAAACCGAAGGTCAGGGGTTCGAATCCCTTCGGGACCGCCAAAGGCTATTGATTTCGCTAACGAATATCGTCTGCCTTGCGGCTTACCCTAACGCTTACCCTCATGGCGTTGCGGCATCGTCACGGGCTCGCCGTCGCAAAGACGGACACCGGGCGCGTTCGTTAGCCTGCCTCCGCGGGCCCTCGCGTAAGACCAAGCTCGATGGGAGGTCCGCTATTTGGGCCGGAAGCGGTAATTGTAAATGTCATCTCTTGGTGTGAGCCTTCCGAACTTCGTGGCACTAGCGGCGGCCGTTCCCACCGTTGCGTAGTCCACCTAAGCCGACAGAGGACCTGTCGACCACTGTCGCGTCAGGGCGCCCGTGCGACGCACCCACTGAACCTTGGTCAGGATGGTGAGGTGGTCATAATTCTGCATGCTGGTCGCCGTGAACCTGCAGACCACGTTCAACTCCTCTCCATCGTCGCGTCGCACTACTCGCTGAAGGGCATCTGCCCGGCCCACGTCACCACAGTCGGTATCGCCCGCGGTGCGACGCTCTCCATGATCATCGGTCGCCGAACCGACCAGACGGCGCAGGACTAGCCCACCGGCAGGGTCGCCTTCATGGAAGGCCGTTCGGCAAATCCGGCATACCAGGCGGCGAGGCGGTCGTTGCCCTGGCGCCAGCCGATGTCGGGGAAGCGGAAGTCGAGATAGCCGAGCGACACGGCGGCCGCGACGGTGCCGATGTCGAGACGGCTTTCCAGATGGCCGATCCAGTCCTCCGAATAGGCCTTCACGGTCGTGTGGATCTTGGTGATCTGCCCCTGGTGCCAGTCGGCCCAGCGCAGCGCCTCGGGGCGCGCGACGGTCTCGTAGCGGGCGAGCAGGGCGGCATCGAGCATCTCGTCGGCGGCCGACTGCAGCACCAATGACTTCCAGCGATCGGCTCCCGCAGCCCGGAACAGGGCGGGTGCGCTGCCGACCGAGTCAATGAACTCGCAAATGACGCGGCTGTCGTAGATCGCCATGCCGTCGTCGGCGACGAGTGTCGGCACCTTGCCGGTGGGGTTGTGCGCCTTGATCGAGGCGTCCTGGTTGATCGGGTGGGCGGCCGAGCCGAGCTTGTCGATCTGGCCGTCGATGCCGCGCTCGATGGCGCAGACCATGACCTTCCGGACAAAGGGAGAGGCGGGGGAGAAGAACAGTTTCACGGTAGGGGATCCTTGGGTGACGATGAAAATCCGATGGCCTGCCCTTGCTGGAGCGGCTCGTCGCGGCGCGCCGCCAGATGCCCCATGAGCACCTCGCCGGCGAAGATGACATGTTCCTGCATCAGGCGCCCTGCCCGCTCGCCGTCACCCTGACGCAGAGCGTGCAGGATACGGTGATGATCGTCGTGTGAGCGCAGGATGATGTCGTAATCCTCCCACAGGATGATGCGGTCCGACGCCATCGGAACGTCATGAGTGCGGGACACGAAGTCCTTCAGCCAGGGATTTTCTGCAGCCTCGATGATGGTACTGTGGATCGTCACGTTCATCCGCCGGTAGGCGGCGAGCCGCGCCGGCTCGAGCTTGCCTGAGGACAGAATGCTGTCGCCTTCGGCGACAGCAGCGCCAAGCGCGTCAAGGGCACCCGGAGTCAGGCCGAGGCGGCCGGCAATCCTGCACGCCAAGGCCTCCAGCGTGGAGCGGACCTCGAACGCGGCGCGAATGTCCTCGATAGCGAAACTGCGTACCCGGTAGCCGCGATTGGCGGAATATTCGACCAGTCCATCTCGCGACAGCGCTGCGAGCGCGGTTCTGAGCGGCGTTCGCGACACGCCGAGCTGACGCGCCAGTTCGTCCTGCCGCAAGGGTGCACCCGGAGCCAGACTTCCCTCCAGGATCAACTCGCGGATCGACGTTGCCGCGTGGTCGGCGCTCGTCTGAAACGCGAGTGCGTCGTGGTCATTTCCGTCAAGGTTGAGAGGCAGCGACATTGCGGGACATGCTGATCGAACAGACCCGGTTTTGCAAGACCGCCTGCTGTTCTGGATACAAAAGGACCCTCCCTGCCAAAAAGAATTGCGGTATCCGTTCATTCCTGCCTATTCTGGATCCAAAATCAGCATGCAGGAGGAATGAGGTGCGAACTGCCATCGTCACCGGCGCAGCGCGCGGCATCGGCGCCGCCATAGCGACGCGGCTTGCCAATGACGGCCTTCGCGTTGCTGTCGCCGACCTCTCCGTCGAGGCGGCGCGCGCCACCGCTGCGGCGCTGCCGGGCGATGGCCATGTCGGGCTGGCCGTGGATGTCCGGGACGAGGCATCCGTCGACCGCCTTTTCGACGAGACGGAATCATCGATGGGACCGGTCGGCGTCCTCGTCTGCAATGCTGGCGTGCTGCTTCTCCGCGAGGGTGGCCAGCGTCCTGCCATCGTCGACACGACGCTGGAGGAGTGGGAACAGTCCCATGCGGTCAACACACGCGGCACCTTCCTGTCGGTGCGGGCCATGCTGCGGCGAAGAACGGCTCGGCCCGTCGACGGGGGGCGCATCGTCACGCTGTCTTCGGTAGCCGCCCAACTCGGCGGTTACCGGTCCTCCAGCGCCTACATCTCGTCCAAGGCCGCAGTTCTCGGCTTCACCAAGGCCGCGGCCCGCGAGGCGGCACCCCTCGGCATCACCGTGAACTGCCTCGCGCCGGGGCTCATCGATGCGCCGATGCTGCGGCTTTCGCTGCCCGCAGAACGCGACGGCGAGATGTCGTCGAACATTCCGCTCGGCCGCATCGGGACCGCCGAGGACGTTGCCGAAGCCTGCTCCTATCTCGTCTCGCCGGCCGCCGCCTACCTGACCGGCGTGACCATCGACGTCAACGGCGGCTACAGGATGCAATGACCATGCGGATCTTGCTGGAACGGCTCTCCGAATGGTTCGTCATCGCCGCCGGTGCCGCGCTCGTTCTGATGATGCTTCATGTCACCGCGGACGTGATTGGCAAATACGTCTTCGTGGCGCCCATTCCCGGCACCGCCGAGGTCGTCGCCAGCTACTACATGATCGCGACCGTCTTCCTGCCGCTGGCCTATATCGAGGTGCAGCGTCGCCCTATCGTCGTCGAGCTCTTCTACGATCGCCTGCCGCCCCTGCTGAGGCCGCCGCTCGATCTCCTCGGAACCGCAGCCTCGGTCGCCTTCTACGGTTTCCTCGCCTGGCAGAGCGCCTTCATCGCTCTCAACGCCTATGAGATCGGGGAAATCGTCGAGGGTGCCTGGCGCGTGATCGTCTGGCCCAGCCGCTTCCTGCTGCCGCTCGGCCTGATCCTCGCCTGCCTTGTCCTGATCGTGCGTTTCGTGAGCGATCTCGTCGATCCCCCGCACCGGAGGCCAGAAACAGCCTCCGCCGGCAAGACGATCTGAGGGCGCCATGGACCGCATCCAGATCGGCCTCCTCGGCATCGGACTCGTCATGACCCTGATCTTCATGCGCGTGCCGATCGGCGTCGCCATGGGACTTGTAGGGTTCGGCGGGATCGCGAGCCTGATCTCGCTCTCCGCCGCCATCGGCATCGCGAAGGCCATTCCCTATCGCCTGATCGGTGACTGGAATCTGTCCGCGGTGCCGATGTTCCTGCTGATGGGCTATATCGCTTCGGCGACGGGCCTCACCAACGGCCTCTTCGCCGCCGCCCGCATCTTTCTCGCCCGTGTTCCCGGCGCCCTGGCTTCTGCGACGGTCGTCGCCTCGGCGCTCTTCGCCTCTGCCTCCGGGTCCAGCGTCGCGACCTCCGCTGCCTTCTCCCGCATCTCGATCCCGGAAATGCTGAAGGCGCGCTACGACCCCGCGCTGGCGACCGGCTGCGTGGCCTCCGCAGGCACGCTCGGCTCGCTGATTCCGCCGTCGATCCTGATGATCGTCTTCGGAATCATGGCCGATACGTCGATCTCCCGCATCTTCATGGCCGGCGTACTGCCGGGCCTCCTGTCCGCAGCCATGTTCATCGGCCTGATCACCGTCCGCGTTTGGTTCAATCCCTCGCTCGCACCTCGCGACGAAACCGCCTTCACCTCGGCCGAGAAGAAGGCCGCGCTGCTCGACGTCTGGCCCCTGCCGGTGCTGATCGCCGGTGTCCTCGGCGGCATCTTCCTCGGGATCTTCACGGCCACCGAGGCGGGCGCCATCGGCGCCGTGCTCGCGTGCCTGATCGCCTGGACGCGCGGCTCGCTGACAAGGGCCACCTTCCGACAGGCCGTCATCGAGACGGCGGAGGGAACGGCAGCCATCTTCATCATCGTCGTCGGCGCCGCGATCTTCGCCCGCTTCATGGCCTATTCGCAATTGCCGAACGTCATGGCGGAGACGCTGATCGCCTATACCGGCGGCAATACGCTGGCAGTCATCATCGCCGTGGCGGTGGTCTTCCTGATCCTCGGCAGCATCCTCGAGAGCATCTCGATCATGCTGCTCACCCTGCCGCTGCTGCTGCCCCTGCTGAAGTCGCTCGATGTCGACATGATCTGGTTCGGCATCCTCGTCATCAAGCTTCTGGAGATCGGACTGGTGACGCCGCCGGTGGGCATGAATGTCTATGTCATCAAGTCGGCACTGGGCGATCGCATTGCGCTCGGGACGATTTTCCGCGGCGCCGCGTGGTTTGTGGCAGCCGATCTCATCACCCTCGCCCTTCTGATCGCCTTCCCGATCATCACCCTCTGGCTTCCCAACCAGTTCGCAGTCCGCTGAACGACCCCGAAAGAGGGTCCCATCCCTAGGAGGAAACCACCATGAAACTTCGACACGCCGTTATCGGGCTCGCAGCCCTGGCCGGGCTCTCGTCGGCCGCCCTGTCGCAACAGACGTGGCAAGCCTCGAACTGGCTGGCCCCGGCTCATATCCTCAACGAGTTCGTCTACCAGAAATGGGCCGAGGACGTCGCCAAGGCGACCAACGGTGCTCTGCGTATGCAGGTGCATTCGTCCGGGTCGCTCGTTCCCGCGCCCTCCACGATGCAGGGAATTCGCGACGGCGTCGCCCAGGTCGGCATCGTCTATCCCGGATACACGCCGTCCGAGCAGCCGCTGAACAACGTCGTCAACGATCTCGTCTTCACCTCCGACGACGACTTCGCCGCCGCCTTCGCCTTCACCGAGCTCGGACTGACCCATCCCAAGCTCCAGGCCGAATGGCGCAGCAACGGCGGCATCTTAGGCGGCGGCTACGCGACGCCCGTCTACAATTTCATCTGCATGAAGCCGATCCGCTCCGTCGCCGACGTTCGCGGCCTGAAGATCCGCACCGCGGGCGGCGCCCAGTCGAACTGGGTTCGAGCGCTCGGCGGGGTTCCGGTCTCCGTCCCGATCGGCGACGTCTATTCGGGCCTGGAGCGCGGCTCGATCGACTGCACGCTGTCCGACCCCACGAACCTCGACAAGGGCAACAAGTTCTGGGAGGTGGCCAAGGCCGTCACGCGGCTGCCGATGGGCGTCGTGATCGGCGCCAACTGGATCTACAACCGTGACGCCTGGAAGGCGCTCACGACGCCCCAGCGCCGCGCGCTGCTCGATACGATGGCGGTGGCCTCGGCGCGGGCCCAGGTCGCCTATCACGTCGGCGTCAATGCGGCGATCGATGGCTCCAGGCAGCGCGGCCTCGCCATTGTCGCCCCCGCTGACGACCTGACGGCGAAGTTGGCGGAATTCAACCGCGACTTTATCGCCCAATTGCCGAAGACATCCATGGAGACGCGGCGTGTGCAGGATCCGAGCGACCTGATCCAGGCTTTCCGTGAACTGGAGACGAAGTGGAAGAAGCTCCTCGAGGGCGTCGACCGCACCAATCCCGACGCTGTCGCGGCGGTCCTGCGCGAGCATCTCTACGGCAAGGTCGATGCGGCGACCTATGGCCTGAACTGACCCCCATGCGGCGCGCAGACCCCTGCGCGCCGCATTTTTCACGGAGCTTGCAGCCATGAAGGCGATCGTCACGGGAGCCGCGGGCGGCATCGGTAAGGCCACCGCGTTGAGACTTGCAGCCGATGGCTTCTCCGTCATCGTCGCCGACATTCATGCGGAGCGGGCGGAAGCGACCGCCGCTGAAATTCGCGCCCTTGGCGGCGCGGCTGAAGGCCGTGGCATCGACCTGACGGATCGCGCCGCGCTCCTGGCGCTTGCGGACGAGGCCGGGCCCGTCGATGCGCTGGTCAACAATGCCGGCATCTTCGACGTTCGCGCCTTCGCCGATCTGACGGCCGACGACTTCCGCCGCATGGCCGAGGTCAACGTGATACCGCTCTTCGAATTGACACGGGCGGTCGCGGCACGGGCACCGCGGGGCGCACGGATCGTCAACCTCGCCTCCCGCGCCTATCTCGGTGCGAGCCACTATGCCCATTATGTCGCCTCCAAGGCCGCGGTGGTGGGGCTCACGCGTGCCATGGCGCTGGAACTGGCGGGCAAGGGCATCCTCGTCAATGCGGTGGCCCCCGGCGTCATCGACACCGAAATGCTCAAGGCGCGCTCCGATACCGACCGCGGGGCACTCGCTGCCCAGCAGCCCCTCGGCATTCTCGGCCGCGCCGAGGATGTTGCCGACGCCATCTCCTTCCTCGCCTCCCCTCGCCTCGCTTTCGTGACCGGCCAGATCCTCATCGTCGACGGCGGCCGGACCCTCGGCGGCTTCATCGGCTGAGCGGCGCGACACCCCTCCCAAAGGCAGCGAGACAACATGGCCGACAGACTGTTGGACAAGGTCGCGATCGTTACCGGAGCGGGGTCCGGAATCGGGCGGGCGATCACGCTCGCCTTCGCGCGCGAGGGCGCCCGCGTCGTCGCCGTCGACCGCGATCCCGCAGGGCTCGCGGAAACGGTCACCATGGCGGACAAGCCTGTCGTCTCTGTCCCGGGCGACGTCACGGATCCGCAACTGCCGGGGATCCTCCGGGCGGCGCTCCGGGAACTGGGACCGCTCGACATCCTCGTGAACAACGCCGGCATCGGCGGCGGTGGAACCGCGGAGGCGACGAGTGACGAGGAGCTGAGGCGCTATCTCGAGGTCAACGTGGTCGGCCTTTTTCGCCTGTCCCGCTTCGCCGTCGAGGAGATGAAGCCGCGGCGCTGCGGGGCCATCCTCAACCTCGCATCCGTCTATGCGGTGATGGGCGCTGCGCACAGCGCCGGATACTCGACCAGCAAGGGGGCTGTCGCGGCCTTCACCCGGCAACTTGCGACCGACTACGGACCCCACGGCATTCGCGTCAACGCCCTCGGGCCTGGCCTGATCGAGACGCCGTTGACCGCCGAGCGAATCCGCACCCAGGCCTGGCGACGCCGTATCGCCATTGACCAGACGCCGCTTCAGCGGGTCGGCCAGCCGGAGGACGTGGCTGCCGCCGCGGTCTTTCTCTGTTCGGACGAGGCCGGATTCATCACCGGCGAACTCCTCAAGGTGGATGGCGGCTGGGACATGGCGGGCTACCCACGGGAGCCGGGCACGTGACAGCGATCGCAGAGGCCTACGACGTCATCGTTGCCGGCTCCGGTGCCGGCGGCATGGCCGCTGCGTTGACCTGCGCCATCGAGGGCCTGTCAGTCCTCGTCATCGAAAAGGAGGACTGCGTCGGCGGATCGACCGCGATCTCGGGCGGCGCGGTGTGGATTCCGAACAACCCGCTCGCCGTAGCCATGGGCATCGAGGATTCGACCGAAGCGGTGATGACCTATCTCGGCGCGGTGCTCGGCAATGCGCTGCGTCCCGACATGATGCATGCCTTTCTGGCCAGCGGACCTGAGGCGATCGCCTATTTCGATCAGCACACGCAGGTGAAGTTCGCCGCCCGGGCCTATTCGCCCGACTACTACCCGGAACTGCCCGGCGCCGGGCGCGCCGGCCGGCCGATTGATCCCCTGCCCTTCGACGGCCGCGAACTCGGCGAGGCCTTCCGCCTTCTCAAGGATCCGCTGGCGACCTTCACCGTCCTCGGCGGCATGATGGTCAACGTCACCGATGTCAACCATCTCCTCAAGGTCACGCGCTCCTTTGCCTCCTGGCGATACGGCATGAAGCTCATCGCGCGCTACGGTTCCGACCGTCTGCGCGGATGGCACCGTGGAACCCGGCTGCTGCTTGGCAATGCGCTGGCTGGCCGCCTCCTGAAGAGTGCGCTCGATCGCGGCATCGACATCGCGACCTCGACGCCTCTCCTCGGCCTCGTGTGCGACGCGGGGAGCGTGACGGGCGTCAGGATTCGCGCCGGAGCAGGCGAGCGCACCATCGCAGCCCGGCGGGGCGTGGTGGTCGCCACCGGCGGCTTCCCCTGGGATCCGACGAGGAGAGCCATCCCGGGCCAGGAGCCCGGGCGGCAGTGGTCGAT
>CAZEZD010000035.1:0-2190 GCA_964516115.1 uncultured Hyphomicrobiales bacterium | reverse complement strand
GAAGGAGCGGGCGCCGCCTTCATGGAAGCGCCTGCCGACCATGCCTTCTGGGCGCCGGTATCGGTCTGGACAAAGTCCGACGGCACGACCGTGCGCTTTCCGCACCTGATCTGGGACCGGGCAAAGCCCGGCCTTGTGGCCGTCAACGGCGCCGGCCATCGTTTCGTCAATGAGGGAACGTCCTATCACGAGTTCGTCCGTGCGATGCTGCGCTCGCACGAGACCGTCCCTAGCGTTCCCGCCTTCCTGGTTGCGGATCGTCGCTTCATCGACCGTTGGGGCCTTGGGCTCGCCCTTCCCGGCGGACGTCCGCGGTCACACCTTGTCCGCGATGGATATCTGATCGAGGCGTCGTCGATCGCCGAACTGGCGGACAGGATCGCCGTCCCCGCGGATGCGCTCAGCGCATCCATTTCCGGGATGAACCGCGCGGCGGCGGAAGGGATCGATCCTGGATTTGGCAAGGGCTCTTCGGAATACAACCGGTACTACGGCGACCCCGCCATCGCTGGAAATCCGTGCCTCGGTCCGATCGCGGAACCGCCCTTCTATGCAGTCCGTGTCTATCCCGGCGACATCGGCACAGCCTCGGGATTGCTGACCGATCCGGATGGACGCGTCCTTGACAGGAGCGGTGACCCCATCGCCGGACTGTACTGCTGCGGAAGCGACATGGCCTCGATCATGGGCGGTCACTACCCGGGAGCCGGTATCACCTTGGGGCCTGCGCTGACCTTCGGCTATCGTGTCGGGCGCAAGATCGCTGCCCCGCACTAGGGCCTGTGGCTCCAAGACGGAGACCTCGCCCGGTCCCGCCATTGATCCAGCTTCCTTGGCCTCCAGCCAAGGCGCGCTTCGACGTGCGTCCGGTCTCCGCCTATGATGGTGCTCCGCCCGCGACATGGAACCGAACGGGCCAAGTTGCCTGGACTGGCAGCCGCAAGGGTTGCCGCACAAATTTCACCGCTGGACATCGCGCCCCGTTCTTGACCGGTCACCATGTTGTCTGACAACTAGGCGGATGGGACGTTTCGAACCACTGGAGCCGATAGCAAAGCTAGCCGACGAGGTCACCTCGGTCCTCGTGGCGCGCATCGCATCGGGCGAGTTGAAACCTGGCGACCGGCTACCTGCCGAGAAGGACCTGGCTGTCGCCTTGCGCGTCAGTCGCAGCGTGATCCGCGAAGCGGTCTCGCGCCTCAAGCACGACGGCCTCCTGGAGACCCGCCAGGGTGCAGGTGCGTTCGTCACCGGGTTTGGATCGGCCAAGAGCTTCAGGCTGCAGCTTGCTCATGCGCGCGAGGACCTGCCCCTCGCCGACATTTTCGAACTGAGGGGGGTGGTCGAAGCCGGTGCGGCGTCTTTTGCAGCCGAACGACGGGATGACGCCGACCTTGAACGGATCACGGAGGCGGTAGATGCCATCGATGCCGCCATGGCCGATGGCCGTGACGGGGTCGCGGAAGACAAGGCCTTGCATCTTGCTATTGCGGCGGCATCCGGCAACCCCGCCTTCGTGCGCTTCCTCGATTTCATTGCCCACAACGTCGATGACGCAATCCGCGCCGCCCGCATCAACAGTTTGAAGGTCCCCGGCCGCCCGCAATCCGTGCAGCTGGAACACCGCAGGGTCGTCGACGCCATTCGTGCGGCCGACGCAATGGAAGCCCATGCCGCGATGGCAAGCCACATCCGGGCGGCGGCACAAAGACTGGGAGTTGCCCGTTGAGCACATCAGAACCAGCCAGCGCAGAAATCCCGGAGGTCGCCGGCCCGGTCCCGCGGCCGCGAAAGCCAAAGCTGCCATTGCCGTCCGGCGCCGTCGATTGCCATGCGCATGTCTTCGGACCTTATGACCGCTTTCCCTTGACCCTGCCCAGGAGCTACTCCCCTCCCGAGGCCTCGCTTGACCAGTATCTCGCGCTACTCGGCACGATGGGGTTGGATCGTGGGGTCCTTGTGCAACCGAGCGTTCACGGTACCGACAACCGGTCGATGATCGATGCGCTCCGCCGCGCCCCCGATCGGTTGAGGGGCATCGCCGTCGTCGATCCTGACATCAGCGAGGCCGAGCTCGACGAACTGCACAAGGCGGGTGTGCGGGGATTGCGGGTGAACGTGCTTTTCGCGGGCGGGACGGGACTGTCGGTAATTTTGTGTACGGCGGCCATTATGGATCCTGAGGAGGAT
>CAZEZD010000034.1:0-14050 GCA_964516115.1 uncultured Hyphomicrobiales bacterium | reverse complement strand
TACCTCGCCGACTTCCCCGTCGAGCGCTACTACCGCGATGCCCGCGTCACCCGCATCTACGAGGGCACCAATGACATCCAGCACCTCGTCATCCTGCGCGAGATACGCCGACGCCAGGCGGCCTGAGGACAGGTCATGCCGCCCTCCGCTCCGCCTCTCGCCGGCCTCAAGGTCCTCGACTTTTCCACGCTCCTGCCGGGTCCCCTGGCCGGGCTGCTTCTGGCCGAAGCCGGCGCCGAGGTCATCAAGGTCGAGCGGCCCGGAACCGGCGACGAGATGCGCGGCTACGCCCCGCCTTTTGACGACGCCGGCGGCAATTTCGCCCTGCTCAACCGCGGCAAGACCAGCCTCACCGCCGACCTCAAGGACGCCGGGGACCGTGAGCACGTGCGCGCGCTCGCCCTCTCTGCCGACATCCTCATCGAGCAGTTCCGTCCCGGCGTCATGGAACGCCTGGGGCTCGGCTACGAGGTTCTCGCGGCGGACAATCCGCGTCTCATCTACTGCTCGATCACCGGCTACGGACAGACCGGCGCGCGGGCGCAGCAAGCCGGTCACGACCTCAACTACATGGCCGAGACCGGCCTTCTCGGCCTCTCGCGCGGCGTCGACGGTGCGCCTGTCCTCCCCCCGGTGCTCGCCGCAGACATCGCCGGCGGCGCCTATCCCGCCGTGATGAACATCCTGATGGCGCTGGTCGGCCGTTCCGCGACCGGGCGTGGCTGCCATCTCGACGTAGCCATGGCCGACAACCTCTTCACCTTCGCCTATTGGGGTCTTGCAGCCGGTCATGCCGGCGCCTGGCCACGACCGGGCGCGGAACTGGTGACCGGCGGCTCGCCGCGTTACCAGATCTACCGGACCGCGGATGGCCGCCACCTGGCGGCAGCGCCCATCGAGGAGCGGTTCTGGCAGGTCTTCTGCGACCGGATCGGCCTTGCCCCGGACGAAAGGGACGACGCCGCTGACCCCGAAGGCGTCCGCCGCCGCGTTACCGATCTCATCCGGCAGCGAAGTGCCGCGGAGTGGCGCGACATCTTCGGCAATGCCGATGTCTGCGTGTCGGTGGTCGCGGCGCTGGAGGAAGCGGCCGGCGATCCCGCCTTCATCGCGCGCGGCCTCTTCGCCCGCACGGTTGCCGGACGGGAGTCGTCCATGCCGGCGCTGCCGGTTCCGCTCGACGCCGGCCTGCGCGATGCAGCGGCCGAGCGGCCCTTCCCGGCCCACGATGACGCGGCCCGCCGCTTCGGCTGGGCGGCGCGGTAGGACTCAGCCGCGCATCGCCGCCGTCGCGGCCTTCAGGTCATCCACCGCCTCCGGGTTGACCAGGCCGGAGAGGTCGCCGACCGGCTCGCCCAGCCAGACCGAACGCACGACGCGGCGCATGATCTTCATGCTGCGCGTCTTCGGCAGGCCCGAGACGAAGGTGACCGCCTTGGGTCGGAACGAGGCGCCGAGCCCGGCGACGACCGCCTGACGTAGTTCCTCGGCGAGTTCCGGCGTCGCCTTGACGCCGCGCGCCGGCACGCAGGCGCAGACCACCGCCGATCCCTTGATCGGATCGGGCACGCCGATCACCGCCGCCTCGCCCACCTTGCCGGTGCCGAGCAGCAGGGCCTCGATCTCCGAGGGACCGGTGCGCTTGCCGGCGATCTTGATCGTGTCGTCGGAGCGGCCGTGGACGAACCAGTGGCCATCGGCATCGACGGAAGCGAAATCGCCGTGAATCCACAGGCCCGGCACCTTCGCCCAGTAGGCCTCGATGAAGCGGTCCGGGTCGCGCCACAGACCGCGGGTGAGGCCGATGGACGGCACGGTCAGGGCGAGTTCCCCCACCGCACCGCGCGGCAGCGGGCGGCCGCTGTCGTCGACCACGGCGGCGCCCATGCCGGGGATCGGGCCGACGAAGGCGCCCGGCGGCAGGTCCCGCCCGAGCATTGTGCCGGCGACGATGCCGCCGCCGATCTCGGTGCCGCCGGAATAGTTGAGGATGGGCGCGCGGCCCTTGCAGACATGGGCGAGGAACCAGGTCCAGGCCTCCGGCGTCCAGGGTTCGCCGGTCGAGGCGGTGACGCGCAGCGAGGAGAAGTCGAAAGCCGCGACCACCTCGGGCGGTTGCTGGATGAAGTTGCGCACCATGGTCGGCGCCACGCCGAGGAAGCTGACGCGATGCTGGTCGGCAAGGCGCCAGAGCCGGCCCGGGTCCGGATAGTCCGGAGTGCCCTCGGCAAGCACCATGGAGGCGCCGACCAACGGTACGGCGACAGCGAGGATCGGTCCGGTGAGCCAGCCCATGTCGCTCATCCACAGGAGCCGGTCGTTCTCGGTCAGATCGAGGATGATGCCGAAGTCCAGCGCCACCTTGGTCATGAAGCCGCAATGACTGTGAACCGTGCCCTTCGGCTTGCCGGTGGTGCCGGAGGTGTAGACGATCATGGCCGGGGCGTCGGCCTCCATCTCCTCCGCCGGGCAGGCCTCGGCGGCGGCGACGAGATCGTGCCACCAGATAGCCTCGCCGACGGCCTTGCCGGGATGGCGGGCCACGACCACGACATGGTCGAGGCTCGGAACCTGCGGCCGGACCTGTCCGATGATCTCCGCCATGGCGATGGGGTTGCCGCGCCGGTAGGTGACATCGACGGTGACCACAGCCTTCGCCTGCGCATCGACCAGCCGCTCGATCACCGCCTGAGGCCCGAAGCCGGAGAACATCGGCAGCGCGATGCCGCCGATGCGCGTGATGGCGAGAAAGGCGGCGATGGTCTCCGGCAGGAAGGGCATGTAGATGCCGACCACGTCGCCCTTGCCGAGGCCGAGGCGCTTCAGGCCGGCGGCGGCCCGTTCGGCCTCCGCGACGAGGCGGCCATAGGTCCAGCTCCGCGTCTCGCCGTCCTCGCCCTCCCAGATGATGGCGGTCCTGTCACTGTGACCGGCGGCGAGACGCCGCTCCATGCAGTTGTAGGCAAGGTTCGTCGTACCGCCGATGCACCATTGCGGCCACGCGATGCCTTTCGACGTGTCGAGCACCTTGTCGAAGGGCTTGAAGAAGACGAGCCCGTGGAAGTCCATCACCGCCGGCCAGAACCACTCGGGGTCGCGGTCGGCGCGCTCGACCAGCGCCTCGTAGCTGTCGAAGCCGTGGCGCTGCATGAACAGCTCGAGCTGGAACGGTGCTGGGGCCATGGTTCAGGCTCCCTGGTCGGTGTCGAGGACGACGATCCGCGCCATGCGCGTCGTCATGAAGGCCTTCATCTCCTGGTGCGCCGGCGAGACCTGGTAGGCGTCGTGGGCGGCCGAGGAGGTGAAGACGCCGACGATGCCGTGGGTCAGCCCGTCGCTGCGCGCCGCGATGTTCTCGCGCATGAAATAGTCGATGACGCCGTCGCACTCCGCCCTGATCCGGTCGACATAGTGCTGCGCCCTCGCGAAGAAGGCGGCATCGGCTTCGGGCGTGAAGCTCATCAGGACGATGTGGTGAAACATGGCGGGCAATCCCGTGTGCTGCTGGCGCTAGCCGATGGTCCAGCCGCCATCGACGATGAGGGAGGCCCCCGTCATCAGCGACGAGGCGTCCGAGGCAAGGAAGACGGTCGCGCCCATCAGGTCCTCGACGGTGCCGATGCGGCCGAGCTTGATCTTGGTGGTGACGTGGGCGCGGAAGGCCGGATCGCTCAGCGCCGGCCGCGTCATCGCCGTCTCCGTGAATGTCGGGCAGAGGCTGTTGACCCGGATGCCATAGCCGGCGAGGTCGATAGCCATCGCCTTGGTCATGCCCTCAACGGCGAACTTGCTCGTCGTGTAGGCGGAGCGGGCGGCGAGCGCGATGTGGCCCGCCTGGGACGATATGTTGACAATCGACCCCTGCACGCCGGCGGCGACCATGCGGCGCGCCACCGCCTGTGCGGCGAAGAAGGCGGCGCGGACATTCAGCTCCATCACCGCATCGAACTCCTCCTCAGTGACCTCGAGGAACGGGCGCGGGCGGTTGGTACCGGCATTGTTGACGAAGACGTCGTAGGCGGGGCGGGCGTCCATCGCGGTGCGGAAGGCGTCGAGGTCGGTGACGTCGATGACCAGCGTGTCGGCCTTGCCGCCGGTGGCGCGGATTTCGGCTGCCGCCGCCTCGATCTCGCCCGCGGTGCGCGCTGCGAGCGTGACGGTGGCGCGGGCCTCGGCGAGGGCTGCGGCGAGCGCGACACCGATGCCGCGCCCGGCGCCGGTGACGAGGGCGCGCTTGCCGTCGAGGCGGAAGCTGGGGGTTCTGGGCAGCATGATCGCCGGTCCTCCGCTCAGCCGAAGGCCAGGTAGCCGCCGTCGACGGTCAGCACCGAACCGTTGACGAAGTTGGCGGCGTCCGAGGCGAGATAGACCGCCGCTGGCGCGATGTCGTCCGGCCGCCCCCAGCGGCGATTGGGCACGCGCTCGGTGAGCTTCGCCGTGAAATCCGGATTGGTGTGGAGGACGCGGGTGAACTCGGTGGCGATGTAGCCGGGCGCGATGGCGTTGCAGGTGATGCCGAGGGGGCCGAGCTCAATGGCGAGCGCCCTGACCAGCGAGGTCACTGCACCCTTCGCCGCCGCATAGGCGGGAATCTCGGCCTTCGGCGCCTGCACGGCGATCGAGCCAATCATGATGATCCACCCGAAGCCGCGCGCGGTCATCTCGGGTATGGCGGCGCGGGTGCAGAGGAAGGCGCCGTTGAGATGCGTGTCGATGACGGCGCGCCATTCGTCGTAGCTGAAGTCGACGAAGCGCTTGCGCTTCTGGATGCCGGCGTTGTTGACGAGGATGTCCGGACCGCCGACGGAGGCCGCGATCGCCGCCATGCCCTTCGTCACGGCGGCCTCGTCCGTCACGTCGAATGCCTCCGCCGAGCCCTTCCAGCCCGCAGCCTTCAGTTCCGCGAGCTTCGGCTCGAGTGCCGCGGGATCGAGGTCATTCAGCACGACATGGGCGCCAGCCGCCGCCAACCCCAGCGCGATGCCCCAGCCGATGCCGCGGGCCGAGCCGGTGACGAGGGCGGTCCTGCCGGCGAGAGGCAGGGCGGGAGTGCGTGCATCGGTCATGGGACGATCCGTGTCGGGTGGGGAGAATGGCCGGGGATGATGGCCGGGTCTGCGTCAGTGCATGTAGGCGCCGCCGTTGACGTCGAGCGTCGCGCCGCAGATGAAGCTCGCACCGGGCGAACAGAGGAAGGCGATAGGCCAGGCAACCTCCTCCGGCTCGCCGAAGCGCGGAACCGGCATGACCTTCAGGGCATTGGGATCCGCTGTCGCGGTCATCGCCGTGCGCACCGAACCCGGAGCGACGCCGTTCACCAGCACTTCCGGCGCAGCGCGGCGGGCCAGCCAGCGCACCATGGTGTGGACAGCCCCCTTGGACGCCGCATAGGGGAGCGGCGAATGGGCATAGGTCCCGCCCGTATGGGCCGCCACCGAGCCCATCAGCACGATGCGGCCCTGACCGCGCGCTTTCATCCCCGGCAGCAGCGCCCTGGCGAACTGGGCGGGGGCCCGAACGTTCACCGCCATGACCGCATCGAAGTCGGCCTCCCAGCGCTCCTCGGTCCAGGCCGAGGTCGGGAAGATGCCGGCATTGAGCACCGCGCAATCGATCGGACCAACTGCGGCGCAGAGCGCGTCGATATCTTTGCGGGACGTCACGTCGCAAGGGAGGAAACGATGGCTCCGCCCTTCGGACGAGAGGCCATTCATGAGGTCTGACGCCTCGGCACGATCCGTCAGGACCAGTTCGGCGCCGAGTTCAGCCAGGAGACGAGCCGTTGCGCGGCCGATGCCGCCGGCGGCGCCGGTCAGCAGGATGCGCCGGCCCGTCAGGTCATAGGGGCGCAGCGCCAGGGGGTTCGACATCGGGCTTTCCTCGGGTTTCCTGTCAGGGGTCGCGCTCTTCAGGAGCGTCTCTTGTCGTAGGCCGGCCGCATCCGGCCGACAGGTGCCATCGCAGCACGATCAGTGGATGTGATAGCCCCCGTTGACGTCGACGACCGTGCCGGTGACGTAGGCGGCGAGCGGGCTCGCCAGAAACAGGATGACGCGGGCGACGTCCTCCGCCGTGCCGAAGCGGCCGAGTGGAATCGTCTCGCAGATCGCCCGCCTGCGGTCGGCGTCGTACTTGCCCTCGGTCATGCCGGTTTCGATGATGCCGGGAGCCACGGCATTGGCCCGGATGCCGAGCGGCCCGCATTCCCGTGCCGTCGCCTTGGTGAAGCTGATGACGCCGCCCTTGGCCGCCGCATAGTGCGAGCCCCCGAGGAGCCCACCACCGCGCTGGGCGGCAATTGATCCGAGATTGACGATGGCCGGCGAGAGCCGGCTCTGCCTGAGGTGCGGAAGCGCCGCCTGCGTCATGTTGAACGTGCCGATGAGATTCACTTCCAGCATGCGTGCGAACTCTTCGGCGGTGAGGTCGGGAATGCGCGTCGGCGCCACGATCCCGGCATTGTTCACGAGGATATCGAGCCCGCCGAAGGCCGCCGCGATCTCCGCGACGGCGGCGCGACAGGCCTCCGGATCGGCGATGTCGACCCGCCGTCCGACCTGGCCCGCCGGCAGCAACGGCTCCGCGAAGTCGCGGTCGAGGACGATGACCTTCGCTCCGTGCTCGACGAGGAGACGGGCCGTCGCCTGCCCGATTCCGGCCGGATGGCCGCCTCCGGTCACGATCGCCCTGCGGTCTTTAAGCAGCATCATTCGACGGTCTCTTCTTTCACTGACTGAATGTTCATTCATTCATCAGGCAATGCAAGACGAAAGATCGGTCGGGGTCGGTGCGCGCCCTCGCGGCTATCGGCGGCAGGGATTCCCAACCGGCGTTCCGCTGTGCTTATCGCTGCCGTTTCCGATGCCCCAGCGATCGCTCCGACGCTGTCACGCTCGCCATGCGCCCGCGGAATGCCTCGGCTGCGATCGCTGGGCGAACTCCTGCAGGAAGAGACAATTCCAAAAACAGACGCTTGTCGCGCCAGAAAATTGGAATATCAAGGAGCGAGGCCGGCATCGGGTTCGCTGCGCCTTGGATCGGGGACGCCGCGTGCAGGACATTTCCGCCAAGATGGTCGAGCGCATCGCGGCGATCCTGCGCGTGCTGGCCGCAGGCGACGACCGTGGCGCCTCCCTGCAGACGATCGCCGAGTCGCTCGCCCTCAAGAAGCCGACGGCCCACCGCATTCTCTCCGCGCTGACCGACAACGGCCTCGTCTTCCAGGACATGACGACCCGCAACTATCGCCTGGGCCACGCGGCAGCCGTTCTCGGACGCACCGCCTTCGAACAGGATATCGCCGGTGCGGCGCGCGCCTCGCTGGTCCGACTGGCGGGCCTGAGCGGCGACACGGCTTTCGCCTCGGCGATCGAGGGACCCGCTGCCATCTGCGTCGCCCGCGAAGTCGGCGACTTCCCGATCCGCACCCTGACCCTGTCCGTCGGCGACCGCCGGCCGCTCGGCGTCGGCGCCGGATCGTTGGCCCTGCTGGCCGCCTTGCCGGACGAGGCCATCGAGCGCGCCCTGAAGCGCAACGAGACCTGGCTGCGCGATTTCCAGGGGTTCGACGCGGCGTCCTTACGCGAACGGGTCGCCGAGACGCGGGCGCGCGGATACGCGGAGAACGACGGCCGCATCGTTTCCGGCATGGCGGGCGTCGCGGTTCCCGTCCTCGATGCCGACGGCCAGCCGCTGGCCGCCCTGTCCATCGCTGCGATCCGGGACCGGATGACGCCCGAGCGCATCCCCGAACTCGTCCAGGCCCTTCGCGCCGAGGCGGCCGTGGTCGCCGCCCATCTGAGATATCCGCGCGTCGCGGCCGCCTGAGCGGCTTTGCGACGCCACATCCATTCCAACGGGAGAGAAACCACAATGAGCGACAACGAAATGACCGGCGGCGAGGCGCTCGCCCGCATGATCCAGGCCTTCGACGGCGGACCGATGTTCGGCATGGGCGGCTTCCAGTTGCTGCCCTTCTATGACGCCGCGCGACGTCTCGGCCTGCAGCACCACCTGATCAACGACGAGCGCGCCGCCGTCTTCGCCGCCGACGCCTATGCCAAGGTCTCCGGCAAGGTCGGCCTCGCCGACGCAACGCTCGGACCCGGGGCCACCAACCTCGTCACCGGTCTCGTCGAGGCGCTCAATGCCGGCACGCCCATGGTGGCGCTGGTGGGAGACACCAACCGCGAGCATTCCTGGAAGAACATGACGCAGGAGAGCCGCCAGCTCGACATCCTGCGCCCCTGCGCCAAGGAGGTCATCCGCGTCGAGATGATCCAGCGCATCCCCGAAATCATGCGCCGTGCCTTCGCGGTGGCGACCTCCGGCCGGCCCGGTCCGGTCGTGGTCGACGTTCCGGAGGACATCTGCCACGGCACCTACGGATTCACCGATGAGGACTTCAAGGTCAATCCGCGCCATGGCGCGGCTCCGTCGATCCGCTGCCGGCCTGACCTTGCCGATCTCGAGCGGGCCGCGCGCATGATCGCCGAGGCCAAGCGGCCGATCATCCTCGCCGGCGGCGGCGTCCACCTGTCGGGCGCGGCGCAGGCGCTGACCGATTTCGCGCGCGCCTTCAATATCCCGGTCGCCCACACCATGAGCGGCAAGGGCGCCGTGCCCTGCATCGACCCGATCAGCGCCGGCCTGTTCGGCCGCTACGACCGCATCGCCAACGCCCTGATCGAAGCCTCCGACCTCATCCTGGTGGTCGGCTGCAAGCTCGGCGAGATCGCCACCAAGCGCTTCACCGTGCCGCCCAAGGGCAAGACGGTGATCCATATGGATATTGTCGCTGAGGAGTTCGGCCGCACGCTGGAACCGGAGCTCGCGCTCTGGGGCGACGTCCGCGCCGGCATCGCCGATCTCCACGCCGCCCTGAAGGACTCCGCTCCCGCAATCCGCGCGCGCCTTGCCGGCTACGCCGCCGAGGTGCCCGCGAGAATGGCGGAGTGGCGCGAGGGCGTCTCCGAGCGACTCAACTCCGACGAGACGCCTGTGTCGATGGCCCGTCTCCTCACCGAGATCAACCGCGCCCTGCCGGCCGACGGCTATCTCGTCGCCGACGGTGGTTTCGCCGCGCATTGGGGCGGCCTGCTGTTCGACACCAAGCAGGCCGGCCGCGCCTTCGTGCCGGATCGCGGCTTCGCCTCGATCGGCTATGGCCTGCCCGGCGCGCTGGGCGTCGCCATGGCCGCGCCGGACAAGCAGGTGATGAGCCTCACCGGCGACGGCGGCTTCAACATGATGCTGGGCGAACTGGAGACGGCGCGCCGCACCGGCCTGAAGTTCACCGTCATCGTCGTGAACAACGCCGCGTCCGGCTACGTGAAGGCGTTGCAGCACCTCGTCTATGGGCCCGGCGCCTACCACGCCTCCGATCTCGCCGAGACGAACTATGCGGTTGCCGCCAACGCGCTCGGCTGCCACGGGCTGCGCGTCGAGGAGCCGGGCCAGCTCGCCGGCGCCTTGCAGGAGGCCATGGCCCATGACGGGCCGTCGGTGGTCGATGTCGTCGTCACCCGCGACCCCGCCAAGATGCTGCCAGGCGTCGACAACCGCGCGGTGAAGATGAAGAAGGGCGACCGCCCCGCCTGATCGGCGAGGAGGATCGGGGTCGGCGGTGCCGGCCCCGGTTCAGCCCCCGCGGACAAGCCGCGCGGCAAAGAAGCCGTCGAGCCCGGCACGCGCCGGGTCCGTGTCCGGCCAGTGGGACGGCAGCGTCCGCAGGAACCCCTCCGGCGTGACGAAGGGTGCGATGCCGGCGATCTCGTCCGGGCGGATGGGATCGAGCGCGAGGCGCGGTTCGCGGGCGAGAAGCGCGGCGATCTGCAGTTCGCCCTCCTCCGGCTCCAGCGAGCAGGTGCAGTAGACAGCCCTGCCGCCGGGCTTCAGCAGACCGGCAAGGCGGTCGAGCAGGCGCGCCTGCAGGCGGGCGAGACCCTCGACATCGGCCATCGCCTTCAACTGCATCACGTCAGGATGGCCGCGCACCGTGCCGGTGGCCGAGCAGGGCGCGTCCAGCAGGATCGCATCGAAGGTCCCTTCGAGGTCGAGTGCATCGACGGCACGCGTTTCCACGTCGAGTTTCAGGCGCGCCATGTTCTCGGTGACGCGCTCCAGCCGGCGGGCCGATCGATCGACGGCGGTGACCTGGGCGCCGGCGCAGGCGAGCTGGGCGGCCTTGCCCCCCGGTGCGGCGCAGAGATCGGCGACCGCGAGACCCCTCACGTCACCAAGGAGACGGGCCGGCAACGCGGCCGCTGCATCCTGAACCCACCATTCGCCGTCGCCATAGCCGGCGAGTTCCGGGATGGCGCCCTCGGGCTTCAGCCGCACCGATCCGGTCGGTGTCACGAAACCGCCCAGCCGGGCGGCCCAGCCTTCCGGATCGGACTTCACGGTGAGATCGAGGGGCGGCTCACTGGCGAGGATCGCCGCCATATCGCGGGTCACCTCAGCGCCATAGGCGGTCGTCCATCGCTCGCGCAGCCAGGGCGCGAGATCGTCGAGCGGATCGAGAGAGGCGAGGGCATCGGCCTTGTCGCGGCCAAGGCCGCGCAGCACGGCGTTGACGAGCCCGGCGAAGCCTTTTGCCTTGCGGTCGGCCTCCACCATGCGCACGGCGCTGTCGACGGCGGCGTAGTCGGGGATGTCGAGGAAGAGGATCTGGCAGGCCGCCGTCCGGAGCACGGTCTGCAGCCGCGGCAGCCCGTCGGGAAGGCCCTTGGCGAGACGCTCGGCCAGCAGACGGTCGATGGTGCCGAGACGGCGCAGGGTCGTCGCGGCGATCTTGCGGGCGAGCGCCCGGTCGACCGGCTCCAGTTCGGTCGGCGTCTCCAGCGCCTCGTCGAGGGGGCGGCGGCGCAGCAGGACGGCCTCGACGAGGTCACAGGCCCGCCTGCGCGCCGGCAGGCCGGGATGGGCGGCAGGCTTTGGCTTGATGGTCTTCGGCCGGGCCGGGTGAAACGGGCGCTTGGTCATGGCGCCCGTCTAGACCCCGCCCCGTCCCGCGGCAAGGCGGCAGGCCGGAAGGGCGTCAGCCCCAGGGGCCCCCGCGGCGGGCGTTGCTGCCCCAGGGGGCCGCCTGCGGCTGCTGGTGCTGCACATAGCCGCCAGTGCCCCAGGCCTGGGCGAGCTGCTGCAGCGCGGCGATGCGGTTGCCCGTATCCGGATGGGTGGAGAACAGGTTGTCCATCCGCTCACCCGACAGCGGATTGATGATGAACATGTGCGCCGTCTGCGGATTATGCTCGGCGGTGTTGTTGACCGTCTGGTCATGGGCTCCGGCGATCTTGGCGAGCGCCGAGGCGAGCCAGACCGGATTGCCGCAGATCTCGGCGCCCAGCTTGTCGGCCTCATACTCGCGCGAGCGCGAGATCGCCATCTGCACGATGGCCGCGGCGAGCGGGGCGAGGATCATCATGGCGATGGAGCCGATGATGCCGAAGCCGCTGCGGTTGTCGCTGTTGCCGCCGGAGAAGGCGGCGAAGTTCGCCAGCATGGACACTGCGCCGGCCAGCGTCGCCGTGATCGTCATGGTCAGCGTGTCGCGGTTGCGGATGTGCGCGAGTTCATGGGCGATGACGCCGGCCACCTCCTCGCGCGTCAGGGTGTTGAGCAGGCCGGTATTGACGGCGACCGCGGCATTCTCCGGATTGCGCCCGGTGGCGAAGGCGTTGGGCTGGTCCTCGTGGATGATGAACAGCCGCGGCATGGGCATGCCGGCGCGCTGCGTCATCTCCCAGGTCATCTGGTAGAGGTCGGGCGCCGACTGCTGGTCGACCTCCTGGGCGCCGTACATGTTCAGCACGGCCTTGTCGGACCCCCAGTAGCTCCAGAAGTTCATCGCGGCGGCGACGGCCAGCGCGATCAGCATGCCGGCCTGCCCCCCGATCAGGAAGCCGATGCCCATGAACAGGGCGGTCATGGCGGCGAGGAGGATGGCGGTCTTCATGTAGTTCATGGCGCGTTCCCCATGGAATTCCGCACATAGATCGTGTTCGCGCGACACGCCGGCAAGAGGCGCGTGCGTCGCACCACGAGATCGCTTGCGTACGAACGACCTGATCTGGTAATCGGCGAGAACGCCCGACGCATCGCTGCCGGAGACCCCGCATGACCTATGTGGTCACCGAGAACTGCATCAAGTGCAAGTACACCGACTGCGTCGAGGTCTGCCCGGTCGATTGCTTCTACGAGGGTGAGAACTTCCTCGTCATCCACCCCGACGAGTGCATCGACTGCGGCGTCTGCGAGCCGGAATGCCCGGCGGAAGCCATCAAGCCGGACACCGAGCCGGGGCTCGAGAAGTGGCTTGCCATCAATACCGACCTTGCTGGCAAGTGGCCGAACATCACGCAGAAGCGCGACCCCCTTCCCGATGCCAAGGACTGGGACGGGAAGGCCGGCAAGGAGCCCCTCCTGTCGCAGCAGCCCGGCAAGGGCGACTGATCGCCCCTGCGGTAACCACATGCGCCAAAACGGCGGCGCGAACCCACGGGGTCAAGGCTGTCTTGCGCCCAAGCCTTTGATTTCGGCGAAATTTGTGGTATGGTGCCACTACAGTCGAACAGAAGCGGTCCCACCGGTACGCTCCCTTCAGTGCGGGGCGTTATTTTTCGGAAAACTCCGATGAACTGTCGCGAAGGGCCCGTATGGGTGCTGATCGCGCCGCCGAAGGTCGTTTTTCATCGTCTGACGTCAGGGGACGCCGGGCATTCCCGTCCAGAGCCCCTTGTCGCGCGAAACGCCGCGGCGCCCTCGGGCGACCGCGGGCCCCCATGCGGCGCCAGCCGCGGAACGGGCATCACCAGCGGCCGTTGCCGGCCGGCGAGGAGTAAGGCGCAGCATGACCGTGAAGAAGAACGCGCAGACCCGTCAGGGCTTCAAGACGAGCGAGTACATCGTCTATCCGTCCCACGGGGTGGGCCAGATCGTCTCCATCGAGGAGCAGGACATTGCCGGCTTCAAGCTCGAGCTGTTCGTCATCACCTTCGAGAAGGACAAGATGACCCTTCGGGTGCCGACCGCCAAGATCGCTCAGGTGGGCATGCGCAAGCTTGCCGAGCCCGACGTCATGGCGAAGGCCATGGAGGTCCTCAAGGGTCGCGCCCGCATCAAGCGCACCATGTGGTCCCGCCGCGCCCAGGAATACGAAGCGAAGATCAATTCCGGCGATCTCATCGCCATCTCCGAGGTCGTCCGCGATCTCTTCCGCTCCGACGCCCAGCCCGAGCAGTCCTATTCGGAGCGTCAGCTCTACGAACAGGCCCTCGACCGCATGGCGCGTGAACTCGCCGCCGTCGAGCGTGTCGTTGAGGCCGAGGCCGTGAAGCTGATCGAGGCGCAGCTCGCCAAGGGTCCGCGCCGCGGTCCCGCCAAGGCGGAGGCCGAGGAGGCCGAGGAGAGCGACGAGCCGGAAGTCGAAGCCGCCTGATACGGCGCGGCCGCAGTCCGGCCTTCCGATCAAGACCAGTGGAAACCCGGCCTCGCGCCGGGTTTTCTTTTTGTCGCCCGCGCTGTTGCAGAACAACTCGTGAGTCCAACCCGCGCGACCACCATCACCTCTGCGGCAGAAGGTCGCAAAACCGAGTCGCAGACGGTGATTGACGGTTGATCCGCATGGCCAACACGGTCGTAATCCCTCCGGATTGCCAAGAGCAGGATTAGACCTGCCGCATCGATCCCAGGGAGATTCGGCATGGCACAGGGTACCGGCGTTGCGCCGCATCTGGCGAAGGCCGCGAAGGATGCGCCCTTCCTCGATCGCGAGGAGGAGCACGCCCTGGCCGTCCGCTGGAAGGATCGCGACGACGAGGTGGCCCTTCACCGGCTGGCCCAGGCGCATATGCGCCTCGTCTTCGCCATCGCCTCGCGCTTCCGCCACTATGGCCTATCCATGGCCGACCTCATCCAGGAGGGTCATGTCGGCCTCCTGGAAGCGGCCGCGCGCTTCGAGCCGGAGCGCGAGGTGCGCTTTTCCACCTATGCGACATGGTGGATCCGCGCCTCGATCCAGGACTTCATCCTGCGCAACTGGTCGATC
>CAZEZD010000033.1:0-14302 GCA_964516115.1 uncultured Hyphomicrobiales bacterium | reverse complement strand
CGTCGCGATAGACGCGCGTCACCCAGCTCATGTTCATGTGGGCGATGACGCCGCCCTCGAGCTGGAACGTCGCATAGGCTGAATCGTCCGCCGTCGCCGCGTAGGGCTTGCCGTTTTCGTCCCAGCGCTCGGGAATATGGGTCGCGCCGAGGCAGGAGACCGATTTCACCTCGCCGAAGAGGTTGTCGAGCACGTAGCGCCAGTGGCAGACCATATCGAGGATCATGCCGCCGCCGTCCTCGTTGCGGTAGTTCCACGACGGGCGCTGCGCCGCCTGCCAGTCGCCCTCGAAGACCCAGTAGCCAAACTCGCCGCGCACCGAGAGCATCTTGCCGAAGAAGCCGGAATCCCGAAGCGACTTCAGCTTCATCAGGCCCGGCAGGAACAGCTTGTCCTGCACCGTGCCGTTCTTGACGCCCTTGTCGCGGGCGAGCTTCACGATGCGCAGCGCCTCGGGGAGATTGGTCGAGATGGGCTTCTCGCAATAGATGTGCTTGCCGGCATGGATCGCCTTCTCGAGGAGCGTCGGGCGCATCTGCGTCGTCGCCGCATCGAAGAAGATCTGGTTTGACGGATCGGCGATGGCCCCGTCGAGATCGGTCGACCAGCGCTCGACACCATTGGCCTTCGCAAGGGCCGCCACCTTGTCGGCGTTGCGGCCGATGAGGATCGGGTCGAGTTGCACGCGCGAGCCGTCCGACATCAGCACGCCGCCCTGGGCGCGGATGGCGGCAACGGAGCGGACGAGATGCTGGTTGGTGCCCATGCGGCCGGTCACGCCGTGCATCACGACACCGAGGGTCCTGGTCATGCGGATTGTCCTTGTATGGTGGCGGTTTCGAGGGGAGCGAGGGATGCGAGGTCCGGCGACGCGCCCGAGGCGAAGCCCGGCCCGTCAAGCGAAGAGAGGTCGAGCCTGCCCGAGGCGACAGCAAGCCTGACGCGGTCGGTGCGGGCATAGAGCGAGGGATGCGCGGACCGGAACGCTTCGGCCTCGACCTCCGGCGCGGAACCGAAACCGTCCACGTAGTGGTGGCCGTTGCGCTCGACATGGGTCAGGCCGAGAGCGGCGACGAAGGCGGTGTCCTGCTGCACGGCAAGCCCTGGCTGGCAGGTCAGGTCCTCGGCCGAGATGAGATAGCGCGTCTCGCCGGCTTCCGCGTTCCAGACAGCGACCCGCGTGGCGTTGAGCAGCGCCTTGTAGAAGCCCTTGCAGCACTTGGACGACACGCCGCGATAGCCGAGGTCCTTCGCGCGCGGGAAGGCGTCGTAGCCGTCATCCGCCTCGTCGATGATGACGCTGCGGGCCGCGACGCGGGCATCGAGCTCCCGTTCGAAGGTGACGCGGCGGTCGAAGGGCTGCTCGATGAAGAGAAGCCGCGCGGCGACCCCCTTGAGGCGCGGCTCCGCATCGATCAGCGCCAGCAGCGATGCAAGGCCCGTCGGGTCGTACTGTTCGTTGGCGTCGACCGTTATGCGGCAGGCGACGCCACGCCTGTCGATCAGGTCGGCGATCTCGACCAGCCGCATGCAGTCGGAGGCCGGGTCGCCGCCGAGCTTGATCTTGAGATAGTGCAGATCCGCCGCGTCGAACTCGCTGGCGAGGCTGTCCGGCCCCTCGATCCGATCGGTCAGTCCCACCGTGTGGCGGATCGCGATGCTGCGGCCTGGCGTCAGCGCGGCGAGACGCCGCTCGATCGACGCCTGGTCGAGATCCGGCGTCAGCCGCGCATCGAGCCCCTCCGCATTGCTGGCCAGCACCGAGACGAAGCTCGCGCCCAGGACCTTCGACAGGCCGTCAAGAACCGCCTTGTCGATCTGGGCGACGCCGAAGGAGGCCGACAACGGCGTGACGTCCGCGCCGCGCGCCCAGGCGAGTTGCCGGCCGTGCAAATCGGCATGATGCCCGAAGGCCGTGTCGGGGACGGTAACGTCGTTCGCCTGCGCGACAGCGTGGGCGAGGCTCGCCTTGAGGTCGCGAACCGTGTCGTCCGGTGTGCGGTCGACGCGCTTGTCGAACCATTTCGGTGGCATGAGTTCGGCGGTCATGCCGGTGGCCCGGCCTTGGCCCT
This sequence comes from uncultured Hyphomicrobiales bacterium, assembly GCA_964516115.1. Lineage (GTDB taxonomy): Bacteria > Pseudomonadota > Alphaproteobacteria > Rhizobiales > Phreatobacteraceae > Phreatobacter. The sequence continues at coordinate 12,230 of CAZEZD010000033.1, read as the reverse complement.
CGACCTCCACCCCGATCGTCACGAAGGCCTGGAAGGCGCCCTCCACCGTCACGGCGCCGAAGCGGAACGGCCGGACGAAGGGCGTCCAGCGCTTGAAGGCGCGCGCCTCGTGCAGGCGGATGGCGGGCGCGCTCATCAGCAGCCCGATCCGGTCGTCGTCCGAACCATGAGCGTCGTTCTCCCGGCGGCTCTCTGGCGGAGCCATAATTCACTCACCAGTTACTTACAAAGACAGGCGCTAAGGAGTCAAGCGGGAGCGGAATCCCCCCTCCCCGAACGACAGAAGGCCCGCCGGCGAGGGCGGGCCTTCGGGATGTCCCGGGCAAAGAAGCGTCAGCGATACCAGAGCGTCGGCAGCGCCGTCGTGAACCACGGAAAGACGGAGATCAGCACCAGCACGATCAGCAGCGGGATGAGGAACGGCGTGACCCCCACGATGGTCCGGTCGAGGCTGACGCGCGCCACACGCGACAGCACGAACAGCACCATGCCCACCGGCGGCGTCAGCAGTCCGATCATCAGGTTGAGCACCATGACGACCCCGAACTGCACCGGATCGATGCCGACATGAATGATGATCGGCATCAGGATCGGCACGAGGATCGAGATGGCGGCGATCGTCTCCATGAAGCAGCCGACGAGGAGCAGGAAGACGTTCAGGAGCAGCATGATGAGCAGGGGATTGTCGGTCACCGACAGGATGCTGGTTGCGATCGTCTCGGTCACGCGGGTGGTCGTCAGCACCCAACCGAACAGCGAGGCGGCGCCGACGATGACCAGCACGCTGGCCGTCATCTCGATGGTGTCGAGCGTGATGCGGTAGAACTGCTTCAGCGACAGCGAGCGATAGAGCAGGACACCGAGCAGCAGCGCCCAGGCACAGGCCGCAATGGCAGCCTCTGTGGGCGTGAAGACGCCGAACGACATGCCGCCAATGATCAGGATCGGCGTGAACAGCGCCGGGATGGCCCTGACGAAGCTGGTGAGCAGCGCCTTCATCCGGAACATCTGGTCCCGGCCGATATTGTGCCGGCGGGAGTACCAGGTGACGTAGAACATCATCACCACGGCCATCAGAACGCCGGGAATGAGCCCGCCGGCGAAGAGCTGGCCGATGGAGACGTTGCCCACGACCCCGAAGACCACCATCGGGAGAGACGGCGGAATGATCGGTCCGATCGTGGACGAGGCGGCGGTGATGCCGATGGCGAACTCGTCCTTGTAGCCGTGATCGCGCATCGCCTTGATCTCGATGTTGCCGAGACCACCGGCATCGGCCACCGCCGTCCCCGACATGCCCGCGAAGATGACCGAGCCGACCACGTTGACGTGGCCGAGGCCGCCGCGCATCCAGCCCACCGCCGACACCGCGAAGTCGAAGATGCGGTTGGTGATGCCGGCCGTGTTCATGAGGTTGCCGGCCAGGATGAAGAACGGCACGGCGAGCAGAGGGAAGGAATCCACGCCCCCCGCCATGCGGTGCAGCACCACGAAGTCGGGAATGAAGGTCTCCAGCTTGATATAGGCGAGGGATCCGGCCGCCAGGGCGACGAAGACCGGCACGCCGACCACCAGCAGGATGAGGAAGACGCCAAAGAGAATGATCATCGGGGCGGTTCCTTATTCCACGACCGGCGCATGGGCCGCAGGGTCGGGACGCCAGCCCCGACGGGCATTGGCGATGAACATCTGGCCGGCCCGCCAGAGCATGAGCAGGCAGCCGACGAAGATGCCGCCATAGACGATGCTCATGGAGAGATCGAAGACGGTCATCCGCTGGATCTCCATGCGTTCCGTCACCTGCCAGGCGTACCAGACGAGGAGGGCGACGAAGCCGAGCACGACGACGTCGATGAAGAAGTTCAACACCCTGACGATGGGCGGCGGCAGGAAGACATGCAGCACCTCGACCGCGATGTGGCTGCGCCGGCGCATGGCGACGGCCGCCCCCACGAAGGTCACCCACATCAGCAGGTAGCGCGCAATCTCCTCAGTCCAGGCGAAGGACGAGTTGAGGATGTAGCGGGAGAAGAACTGCAGGAAGACCACGAAGGCCATCAGCCAGAACAGGGAGAAGGCGATCCAGTCCTCCGGATAGTGCTCGATCTCCACATCAGGGTCTTCGACGACGATGAGATGGTCCGCGTCGGGCGCGGTCGGGGGCGGCGATGACATGGCAACCTTTGGGAACGTGAGCCGCGCTGGCGGACGGTATGCGGACGCGGGGCGGCACCGCGCGGGTGCCGCCTGAAGCGTTGGGAGACAAGCGGGTCGGCGGCCCGGTCAGGGCCGCCCGTCCGGTATCAGCTCGACGATGTGAGGCCCTGAAGAGCGTCGTACTCGGCCTTCGACCAGCCGGCGCCCGAGGCCGCATCGTTGTGGAGCGGCACCGCCACGGCGCGGAACGCCGCCCGGTCCGGGACGATCACGGTCTTGCCGAGCTTGCGGAACTCGTCGGCGAGTTTCTGCTCGCTCACGCGGATCTTGTCGGTCGCCCGCGAGGCGGCCTCCATCAGCACGTCCGAGAAGATCTTCTTCTCGCCGTCGTTGAGCCGCGCCCACACGTGGCTCCCGACAATGGAGAGCAGCGACTCGGTGATATGGCCGGTCAGCATGATGTGGCTCTGCACCTCGTAGAACTTCTTCGCCATGATCGTCGGCAGCGGGTTCTCCTGGCCGTCCACCGTGCCCTGCTGCAGGGCGAGATAGACCTCGGCGAAGGCGATGGGCGTCGCATTGGCGCCGACCGACTTGGTGAACATGAGGAACAGCGGCGCCGGCGGCACCCGCAGCTTCATGCCGCGCATGTCCTCAGGTTTGTTGATCGCCTTGTTGGCGGTCACGTGCCGCTCGCCATAATAGGTTAGCGCCGTGACCTTGTGGCGGGTGCGTCCCTCGTAGCCCGAGGCGATCTGCCGGAACAGCGGCGAGTCGCGATAGGCCTTCCAGTGGTTGAAGTCGCGCAGCACGTAGGGCGCATTGGTGATGGCGATGGGCTTGTGGATCGAGCCGGCGAAGGCGACGCCGGTATAAATGATGTCGACCGTGCCGAGGCCGAGTGCCTCGTTGATCTGGTTCTCGTTGCCGAGCTGAGAGGCCGGGAAGACCTCGATCTGGTATTTGCCGTTAGTGCGCTTGGCGATCTCGGCCGCGGCCCACTGGGCATCGGTGTGATAGGGCTCGCCCGTCTCGTAGACGTGCGCCCACTTCAGCTTGGCGCCCTGGGCGCGAAGCGGCGTGGCGAACGTGGCAAGTCCTGTCGATGCAAGTCCTGCGCCTGCGATCAGCGCGTTGCGGCGTGTCAGTGTCATGGGGGTTTCCTCCCTACCCGTGATGATGAGTCGCGATGGGCGGTTTCCCCGCCGCTTGTTGCCGCGCCGCCTTGTCTGGCGGTCGCGGTTGAATGGCGTCAGGCGCGCTTCAGGTCAGGGCGCCCCGTGTCCTCCAGGAAAAAGTCCGGGTTGAACCGCTTGAGATCCTCGGCGCCGATTTGGAGCCCGTCGATGTGACGGCCGAGCGCCTCGGCGGCGGCATCCGGCTCGCGCTGCTCGATGGCCTTCAGCACGGCGTCGTGCTCCGCCACCACGCGCGCCATCCGCCCTTCCAGCGGCAGCGTCAGCCGGCGGAACCGGTCGACTTGCAGCTTCACATGCCTGACGAGCGCCCAGACCCCGGGGTGGCGCCCGATCGCGGCGATCGCCTCGTGAAAGGCCTCGTCGGCCCGGTGGAAGGCCTCGGTATCGCCCGCTTCGGCCGCCTCGGCCGAGCGCGCCACGATGGCCCCGAGTTCGATGATCTGGCTCTTCGTCGCTCGCTCCACGGCGGCGCGCACAGCGAGCTGCTCCAGCACCCGGCGGATCGTGATCGCCTCGGGCAGGTCGGTGAGCGGGATGCGGGACACGTAGGTGCCGGACTTCGAGACGATATCCACCAGCCCCTCGTCGGAGAGGCGCAGCAGCGCCTCGCGCACTGGCGTGCGGCTGACGCCGTGTTGGGCGGCGATGTCCTTCTCGTTGAGCTGGGAACCGGGCTCGCGCCGCAATGACAGGATGTCTTCGCGCAGGAGACCGTGGATCGACGCTGCCGCCGTCCGGCCACGCGCCGCCTGCCTGTCTCGCGATCCGCCGATGACGGTCAGCATGCAAAGCTCCCTGATATGACAGGTACACCTGATATATCAGATTGGCAATCTGCCCTGACACCCTTGGTCTTCAAACGTGAGGTGCGCAGCCGTGCGTCCTGCCGCATGATGGTTCCGGAAGATTCGATTTGACTGCCGGCAACCGGCGATATTCTTTGCAGGAACAGTTGTATCGAATCCCAGAAAGCAAAATCGGCCCTCGGCGCGATCTGACGACAATCAGGGAATGGGTGATGTCCTTCGACAGCCTCTTTCACTCTCCCATGGCCGAGGCCACGGGAGCGCGAATGAAGAAGGTCTGGGTCGTTCTGCACGACTTCGGCGTGACCTTTGCTGCCCTGATGTTGGCCTTGCTTCTGCGGGGCGAACCACCCGTGCGCTCCATCGGCGGCATCGATCCCGTCCTGGCCGGACTCGGCTTCGCCGCCTTCGCCCTCCTGGTCTATGGCGCTTGCTCCCTCTACGCCTCGCGCTGGCGCTTCGCCTCGCTGTTCGATCTGTTCGGCATCTTCAAGGCCGTTTGCATCCTGACGGCCCTCCTCTTGATCGCCGATTACCTCGTCTCACCGCGCTTCACTGACGACGCCAAGGTGCTCGGCGGGCGCACCCTGGTGATCTACTGGTGCGTCCAGGTGATTCTGCTCGGCGGCCCCCGCATCGCCTACCGGGCCTATCGCTCCTGGCGCCGGCAGACGGCTCAGAACCGCGATCCTTTGGCCGCGCTCGTCATCGGGCGCGCATCGGATGCCGACTCGGTCATCCGCGCCGTCGAGGCTGGTGTCGCAGGCCCGATCCGGATCTTCGGCATCGTATCCCCCATCATTCAGGAGGCCGGACAGGCCGTCCGCGGTGTCCCCGTCTGGGGAACGACCGATCAGATCGAGACAATCGTCCGGGATGCGGCGGAGCGCGGGATCACCATCCAGCGCGCCATCATCGCGCCCGAGGCCCTCCATGCGACGCCGCTCATGGAAGCGGTCATCGGCGCGTTCCGCAGGGTGGGCATTCCCACCATCCGCCTCGACGTCGCCCAGTCGAGCGGCTTCGCCCAGCCTGCCCGCCTTCACGCAGTGATCGACGACGACCTTCTCATTCGTCCCCTTGTCGAGGTCGACGAAGCGCCGTTGAAGGCTTTCGTGCGCGGCAAGCGGGTCGTCGTCACCGGCGGCGGAGGCTCGATCGGCTCGGAACTCGCGCTCCGGAGCGCGCAGTTCGGCGCCGAGGCGGTCCTTGTCCTGGACAGCTCGGAAGCGGCCCTTCACGCGATCCTCGACCGCGCCACGCTGAAGAAAGAGCCCGGCGACGGGCCGCTCGAGGGCCGCTTGTGCGACATCCGCGACCGGATCCGCCTGATGACGCTGCTGTCGGAGTTCGCCCCCGATGTCGTGTTCCACGCGGCAGCCCTCAAGCACGTTCCTCACCTCGAGCGCGAAGTCTCGGACGCCGTGCGCACCAATGTGCTCGGCACGGTGAACACCGCCGACGCAGCGATCGCGGCGGGTGCCTCGGCCTTCGTGCTGATCTCCACCGACAAGGCGACCGAACCTGTCTCCATCCTGGGCGCGACGAAGCGACTGGCGGAGATGTATGTTCAGGCGCTCGACGCCGCGCCGCATGTCGTCGACGGCACGCCGCGAAAGCGGACCCGGCTGGTCGCCGTCAGGTTCGGCAACGTGCTTGGCACCGCAGGCTCGGTGGTGCCGCGATTCCGGGCGCAGATCGAGGCGGGCGGGCCGGTGACCGTGACCGATCCCGCCATGGTCCGCTATTTCATGACGAAACGGGAGGCGACCGACCTTCTGTGGACGGCCGCGCGCATCACGGCGGAGACGACGTCCACCAGCCATTCGGCGATACTCGTTCTCAATATGGGCCAACCCGTGCGGATCGACGATCTTGCCCGGCGCATGATCCGGCTCGCCGGCTTCGAGCCCGGCAAGGGCATCGACATCGTCTATTCAGGACGCCGCCCCGGAGAGCGGCTGTCGGAAATCCTCTTCGAGGAACGTGAACCGCAATTCGACATCGGCATCCGCGGCATCGTCGCCGCCGAGGCGCAGGCTCCGGCCCTCGCCCGCCTGCAGCCGGTCTTAGCCCGACTCCAGGCGGCCGCCCTGGAGGGCGACGATGCCCAATCGCGCGAGACCATCGCCGAACTGGTGCCGGACTTGAGGCGGGCGGCCAAGGTGATTCCTCTCCCCACCGGGCGGATCAAGAGCGTCTGAACACCCCGTCCCGGGCGCGGCACGGCTGACGGTCCATCCGACCACCCGCGTGAATAAATCAACGCTCGCGGAACGCCCTGTTGATCTGGTCGCGGATCGGCTTGGTCAGGTAGGCGAGCGCCGTCCGCTCGCCGGTCTGTACGAAGACTTCGGCAGGCATTCCCGGAACGATCCGGTTGTCCCCGAGGCGGGCCAGTTCACCGTCGCGAACGGACAGCCGCGCGGTGAAAAAGACCGCGCCCGTCTGCGGATCCCGCACCACGTCGGCGGACATGCGCGTGACGCTGCCGGCGACCTCCGGCGTCGTCCCCTGCGGAAACGAGGGAAAGCGGATCGCCGCGCGCTGGCCGACCGCCACCTTGTCGATGTCTTGCGGGGCGAGCCGCACCTCGATGACGAGGAGATCGTCGCCCGGAACGATCTGCAGGATCGCCTGTCCCGCGGGAATGACGCCGCCGATGGTGTGGAAGGACAGTTGATGCACGGCCCCGGCGATGGGGGCCCTGATGTCGATCCGCTTGAGGGCATCCTCGGCAGCCACGCGCCGCTCGACGAACTCACCGATCCGCGCCTGCACGTCGCGCAACTCGGTGGAAACCTCCCGCCTGAGGTCCTGGTCGATCTGGATGATCTGCAGCTCGCTCTCGGTGATGCGCCCCTCGGCGCGGGCGCGCTCGGCCATGAACTGCCCCACGTCGCCGGCGAGACGCGCAGCCTCGCGCTCCAGTTCGACCAGTCGGGTGCGCGGCACGAGATTGCGGCGGTAGAGCTCTCGGATGTCGGTCAATTCGCGATCGATCAGTTCGACCTGTCGACGCCGCGCCGCTTCCTGTGCGGCCAGCCCGGTGATCTCGCCGCGGATCTGCTCGATCCGCTCGCGCAACTGGCGGCGCTGCCCCTCCCGCGCGGCCTTCCGCGCTGTGAACAGGGTCAGTTCGCCGTTCCAGGATCGTGCGACATCGACATGGCCGAGCCGGTCCCTGAGGTCGCCGGGCGGGGCCATGTCGGCGAGGCCATCGCGCTCGGCCTCCAGACGCGCCTGACGCGCGGAGAGCTCATCCAACTGCTTGACGATGACCTGCAGGTTCGAGCGCGTCACTGTATCGTCGAGGCGGATCAGGAGGTCGCCTTCGCGCACGCGCGCGCTCTCGCGCACCCGAATCTCGCCGATCACCCCTCCCGTTGGGTGTTGGACGGTGCGGACATTGGTATCGACGACGACCTGGCCCGAGGCGACCACCGCGCCGGCGAGCGGGACGGTCGCGGCCCAGCCGCCGAGCCCGCCGACGAACAGGACGATGACGCCGATCCCGGTCGCCACCAGCCGCCGCATGGCGGCGGTCTGTGCGGCAGCATCATCCGCCTTGCCCGTATGATCCATCGGCGCCCCGGTCATGATGGCGTCTGTCCGCGGGGCGGCGCGAGCACGCGCTTGAGCACCTCGTCTCGCGGTCCGAAGGCCTGCATGCGCCCGTCCTTCATCACACCGACCACATCCACGGCGGCGATGGCGCTCGGCCGGTGGGCGATTACGATGGCAATGCCCTGGCGTTCGCGCACGTGGCGGATCGCCTGTGTCACCGCGGCTTCGCCCTCGGCGTCGAGATTGGCGTTCGGCTCGTCGAGGATCACCAGGAACGGATTGCCGAACAGGGCGCGGGCCAAGGCGACGCGCTGGCGCTGACCGCCGGACAGCGTCATCCCGCCCTCCCCGATCCGGGTCTCGTAGCCAGACGGGAGCTTGCGGATCATCTCGTCCGCACCGGCGGCGCGGGCCGCGGCGACGATGTCGTCCGATGCGGCGCCGGGTCGGAAGCGGGCGATGTTCTCGGCTACCGTTCCATCGAACAGCCCGATGTCCTGCGGCAGGTAGCCGATGAACGCGCCCCGCGCGGCATCGCTCCATTGCTCGAGTTCGGCCCCGTCGAGCCGCACCGACCCACGCAAGGGCCGCCATGCGCCGCTCAGCACCCGCGCAAGCGTCGACTTGCCGGAGGCCGAGGGCCCGATGACGCCCAGCGCCTGCCCGGCGAGGAGCGAGAACGACACACCCTGGATGATGGGCGTGGTGCTGCCGGGAGCCGCAACGACGACCTGCTCGAGCGTCAGCATGCGTTTCGGCGGCGGCAGGGCCATGCGCTCGGCCGGCGCCGGCAGCAGGCGCAGGGCCTCCCGAAGCCTGTGCCAGCCCTGCCGGGCAGCGACGAAGGACTTCCAGTGCGACACCACCGCCTCGATGGGCGCCAGGGCCCGGCCCATCAGGATCGACGAGGCGATCATGACGCCCGGCGTCGCCTGCTCGATCAGAACCAGCCAGGCGCCGAGCCCGAGGATGGCCGACTGCATGGCCATCCGGAAGATGCGGGACACGGTGGCATAGGTTCCGACAACGTCCGTGGCAGCCTCGTTCGCCGACAGGAAGAGCCCGTTGACCTGGCCGTAGCGGGCCGCCAGCGCCTCCTGCATGCCCATCGCCGCGATGGCTTCGGCATTCCTGCGCGAGGTCTCGGCGATCAGCGCCCGCCCGGCCGCCGCGCGCGTGACCCCGAGCATCGGCGCCTTGGTCGCCCGTTCGGTCAGCAATGTGACGACGAAGAGCGCCACGCAGGCAAGGAGCACCGCCGTGCCGATCCAGACATGCATCAGGAAGCAAAGGATGAGGAACACCGGCAGCCACGGAAGGTCGAAAAACGCCGTCGGGCCGAGGCTCGACATGAATCCACGGACGGAATCGAGGTCACGCGCCGGTTGTTGCGCATCCAACTGCGTGCCCGCGCGCACCGGGATGGACGCGATGAGGCGGAAGACCTGAGGCGCGAGCTGGCGGTCGATGGAGGCCCCAATCCGCGTCAGCAGACGCTGCCGGATGATGTCGAGAACGCCCTGAACGAGAAAGACGAGACCCAGAAGGGCCGTCAGCCCGACCAGCGTCTGCAGGCTGCGGCTGGTCAGCACCCGGTCGTAGACCTGCAGCATGTAGATGGCGCCAGCCAGCATCAGGACGTTGAGGACGCCTGAGAACAGCCCCGTCGCCATGAGCGCGCCCCGGCACGAGGCGAGCGCCGCGGCGAGCGGGTCCGCCGGCGCGGCGAGCGAATGTCTCCTGGCCATCGGCGCGATGTCCTCACGGGAGGCCGGACGTCTCTTCTCGATCTGTCCGGAAAGGCCCTGCAGGGAAGCCGCAGTTCGCTCCGATACGGAGCAACGCGGGGATTCGGGCCTACCTTACCACAGCCCGAGCCGGGTCAGCGGCCAGCAACGACCGGTAAATTGTGACCACCTGGCCGCCGACGATCCCGACCGTTGCGGACTGCTCGACCTTCGCTCGGGCCGCGCCGCCCATGGCGGCAAGGTCAGCCTTTGTGGCGCGCCCGATGGCGTCAGCCAGAGCGGTGACGTTTCCCGGCGCCACGACATAGCCGGTCTCGCCGTCCACGACGAAGTCACCGCAACCCGGAACGTCGGTCACAATGGCCGGGCGCCCCGCCGCCGCAGCCTCCAGCAGCGCCCTCGGCAGGCCCTCGCCGCCGCGCGAAGGCAGGATGAACGCATGGTGGTCCGCGAGGAGGTCTGCGATGTCGGTCCTGCGACCGAGAAGGCGAACGCCGGGGGTGGCGGCGAAGACGGCGAGTTCGTTCGCGCCATAGGTGCCCGGATTGGCGGAGTCGCCGTCGCCGACCAGCGTCAGGGTCACATCGACCCCCGCCCGGCGCGTCATGGTCAGGGCGGCGACGGCGAGATCGACGCCCTTCGAGCGGACCATGCGGGCCACCAGGATCAGCTTCAGCGGCGGCCGGGCGGGCATGGCGCGCACGGCAAACGCATCAGGATCCACGCCCGCGCCGGTCAACACGGTCACCCGCCCCGCAGCCGCCGCCCGCTTCAGCCCCATGTGCGGGCCGTCGTGGGGATTCTCGGTCAGCCAGCGGGTGCCGACACTGTCGAGCCCCAGGCGCAGCATGTTGGCGACGAGCCCCCCGGCGAGGCGCGCAGCCCCTCCATTGGCGGCGAGGAACCCGAGGCCGGTGACACTGACCACCAGCGGCAGCCTGACGCCCCTCAGCCGCGCCAGCGCGGTGATCGCCATGCCGTGCAGTCCGAAGGCGTGCAGGACCACCTGCCGCCGGCCGGCAACGATGTCCCGCACCTGCCCCGCAGCGCGCCACAGCCCCCTGGGCAACAGCCCGCCCCGCGCGGCGCGGCTCGGGACGAAGGAAATGCCCTGATTGGCGAGCACGTCCGCCTGCGCATCCACGGAGGCCAGCACCGCGACATCGAACCCGTCAGCGCGCGCAAGCTTCGCCCAGGGCAGGAAATGCGACCGGAAGAACCAGGTCTCGTTGACGAGGCAGAGGACGAGAGGGCGCGTCATGGCAGCATGCCGATCCCCGTCCATCCGCCCCGATCTCCCGCGCAGCCCGCCATGGTCATCCTTGCCTTTGCCCCGCCCGGATGAGACAACATCGCCACACCCTGCTCCGTGCGGAGCGGAGCGCCCGCCCAGACTGGAATCAAGTGCAGTTTGATATGCGATCAGTCGCCGACGAAGTCGAACGCTGCCTGCCCTTCTTCGTTCGCCTGTGCGTCAACAGCGTGATCCAGACCGGAGCGCGCCTCGACGAATCGGCGGTGGAAGTCGCGCGGGAACTCTACGGGCGATTTCCCCAATCAATCTCCACCGACTTGCGGGCGCATTTCGAGGCGGCGCTCTCCGATCTCGTCGATCTCGTCTCGGCGCTTGCGCCGCGCCTCCCGCCCCAGATGCTCAGCGATTTCGCCGAGAAGGCGTCGCAAGCCCAGGTGGCAGCGACGCTGGAGCGGTCGCTGGTGGGGGCGCTGCGCGCGGCTCCGGCCTGACGCTGCCGGCAGGAACGGGCCGCTCTGCTCGCCTTCGGCTGGCCGGTGCCGCCATCATCCCGACAATTGCGCGACGCATCAGGAGCGCAGGCCAGAGAGCGGCGACCATATCGGCATGACCCGGATGAATGAACACCTCAGAGCCCTCGAATCGGAAGCGATCGGCATCCTCCGCGAAGCAGCGGCGGCGTCGCCGCGCGCGGTGCTGCTCTATTCGATCGGCAAGGATTCCTCCGTCTTGCTGCACCTCGCCCTGAAGGCCTTCGCGCCGGCGCCGCTGCCCTTTCCGCTGCTGCACGTCGATACACGCTACAAGTTCCGGGAAATGATCGCCTTCCGCGACCGCATCGCCTCCGAGAAGCCGGTACGGCTGATCACCTGGACCAACGAGAAGGCACTCGCCGAAGGCATGAACCCCTTCGATCATGACGCTTCGGTCTACACCGCCGCGATGAAGACGGTGGCGCTGCGCGCGGCGCTCGACCACCACGGCTTCGACATCGCCATCGGCGGCGCCCGGCGCGACGAGGAACGATCACGCGCCAAGGAGCGCGTCTTCTCCCTGCGCGAGAAGGGCCATGTCTGGGACCCGCGCAACCAGCGCCCGGAGTTCTTCGGCCTCTACAACACCGCCCTCGAACCGGGCACCAGCCTGCGCTGCTTTCCCCTGTCCAACTGGACCGAAATGGACGTCTGGCGCTACATCGAGGCGGAAAACATCGACATCGTGCCGCTCTACTTCGCCATGCCGAGACCCGTCGTCAGCCGCGGCGGCCAGTGGATCATGGTCGACGATGCCCGGTTCCGACTGGCGCCGGACGAGGCGATCCGCACAGAGACGGTGCGCTTCCGCACGCTCGGCTGCTACCCGCTGAGCGCCGCCATCGAATCCGCCGCGACGACCGTGGCTGCCATCATTGAGGAACTCGCCACGGCGCGACGGTCGGAGCGGGTCGGCCGTGTCATCGACCATGTCGGGTCGAGCATGGAGGACAAGAAGCGCGAGG
>CAZEZD010000032.1:0-14815 GCA_964516115.1 uncultured Hyphomicrobiales bacterium | reverse complement strand
TCTTCCTCGGCACCTTCATGGACATGGCGCCGATGATCATCATCCTCACCCCCATTCTGCTGCCGGTGGTCAAGGCCTTCGGCGTCGACCCGATTCACTTCGGCGTCATTCTTATCCTCAACGCCGGCATCGGCCTCAACACCCCGCCGGTGGGTTCGGTGCAGTTCGTCGCCTGCGCCATCGGCAAGGTGTCCATTGGCCAGGCGATGAAGACCATCTGGCCCTTCTATGGCGCTTCCGTCGCCGTGCTGCTGCTGGTCACCTACGTGCCGGCCTTCTCCCTCTGGCTTCCCGCCCTCTTCCGCTGACCGTTTGCCGAAAGGTTTGCCATGACCATCGCCGTCCGCCAGGCCTCGCACCCGGAAGCCGCGAGGCACTACGACACCGCCGCGCTGCGTTCCCATTTCCTGGTCGAGAGCCTGTTCCGACCGGATGCCGTGGAGCTGACCTACAGCCATGTCGACCGAATCGTCATTGGCGGCGCCATGCCGGTGACGTCACCCTTGAAGCTCGAAACCGACAAGGCGACCATCGGGCAGGCGACCTTTCTCGCCCGCCGCGAACTCGGCATCTGCAATGTCGGTGGTCCCGGCCGCGTCGTCTGCGACGGCGAGACGTTCGAGGTGAACCCGCGCGACATGCTCTATGTCGCCATGGGCACGGTTGACGTCGCCTTTCACTCCGACGACATCAAGAACCCTGCGAAGTTCTATCTCTTCTCGACGCCGGCCCACGCCCGCCACGCGACGGTGCTGGTGCGCGAGGCCGACGCGAACACCATCGAGCTCGGCGCCCAGGACCAGGCCAATACCCGCACCCTGCGCCAGTACATCATCCCGGGCCGCGTCCAGTCCTGCCAACTGGTCATGGGCCTGACGACCCTCAGGCCCGGCAACATCTGGAACACCATGCCGAGCCATGTGCATGACCGGCGCTGCGAGGCCTATCTCTACTTCGACCTGAAGGACGACGCCCGCGTCTTCCACCTGATGGGCGAGCCCGAGGAGACACGTCACCTCGTTGTCGCCAACGAGCAGGCGATCATCTCGCCGCCATGGTCGATCCACTCCGGCTGCGGCACAGCCTCCTATTCCTTCATCTGGGCCATGGGCGGCGACAACCAGGACTTCACCGACATGGACATGGTGCCGATGGACGCGCTGCGATGACGCCCGGCACCGACATCTTCCTGACCGACCGTGATACCGCCTGGTCCGATCTCGGCGGCGGCGTGCGGCGCAAGATCCTGACCCACGACGCCAGCGTCATGATGGTGCGCGTCGTCTTCGAGAAGGGCGCCGTGGGCCCGCCCCACCACCATCCGCACATCCAGTGCACGCTCGTCGCCTCCGGCCGTTTCGAGGTGACGATCGGCGATCGCAAGACCGTTCTGGCCGCAGGCGATAGCTTCATCGTGCCGACCGGCGCCGTGCATTCCGTGGTGGCGCTGGAGGCCGGCGAACTCGTCGACACCTTCACGCCGCGGCGGGAGGACTTCCTTTGAACGGTTGAGGGATCGCCATCGGCGATGGCATCCGTCCAGGTGAATCCGGGCATCGGGGGGGCCGGAATCGCAGGATTGTCCGCAAAGCCCTGCACCGGTTGAAGCCCTGTCCGCCGCAATGGAACTGGAACTGGGGGTGGACACCGCCTGCCGCGCCCCCCACCTTCCCCAAAAGGCGAAGGAAGCGAAACCATGGACGCACTCTTCATCGGGCAGACCTATATCGACGTCACGGTGCTGGCGGATGCCATTCCCACCGGTGACGACAAGGCTGTGGCCAAGGACTATGCGGTTTCCTTCGGCGGCAACGCGGTGACCGCCGCTTTCGCCTGCGCCAAGCTCGGGGTGAAGCCGGACCTGCTCGCCTCGCTCGCCAATGACTGGCTCGGCCACATGTTCTCCGACATGGCCGCCCGCTACGATATTTCCCTGCACCCGCGCCCGGTGAAGCGGTCCTCGCTCTCCTTCGTCATTCCCAACAACGGCAAGCGCGCCATCCTGCGCGCCCGCGACGACAAGTACCTGCACCCCTTCCCGGGCCTGAACCTCGACGGCTGTCGCCTGCTGCATCTCGATGGTCACCAGCCCGATGCCGCCATCGCCTATGCCCGTGCCTGCCGCGAGAAGGGCATCCTCACCTCGCTCGACGGCGGCAGCGTGCGGGCCAACACGCAGGACCTGCTCGGCTTCATCGACGTCGCGGTGGTGGCAGAGAACTTCTGCGAGCAGATGGAACTGACGCCCGCTGAGATGCTCACCCATCTCCACGCGAAGGGGTGCAAGATCGGCGCGGTGACGCTCGGCGAGCGCGGCATGGTCTGGATCGACGAGAAGACGGAGAGGCGGGAGTTGCCGGCACTGCCGGTTCCCTCATCGCGCATCGTCGATACCAGCGGCGCTGGCGACGTCTTCCACGGCGCCTATTGCTATGCCTATCTGTCCCATCCTGACGGGACCTGGGAGGATCATTTTCGCTTCGCCCGCGCCGCCTCGGCTCACGCGATCCAGTATCTCGGCAACGAGGCCAAGCTGCCGACGCTGGCCGACATCGCGGCTGCCCGCGCCGAGTTCGAGACGGTGGCCTGACGGGCTCCTATTCCGCGGCGAGCGGCAGCGGGGACGCGGGCATGGCGCCTTCCGCCGGCGTTTCCTCCGCCGCAAGCTGCGGCCGGCGCACCTTGAACCAGAGCGCATAGAGCGCCGGGAGGAACAGGATGGTGAGGAGCGTCGCGGCGAACAGTCCGCCGGCGATGGTGATCGCCATCGGCCCCCAGAACAGCGAGCGCGCCAGCGGCAGCATGGCGAGGATCGCCGCCATGGCGGTCAGCACCACCGGCCGCGAGCGATGCACCGTCGCCTCGATGATGGCGTCGTAGAGCGACAGGCCGGCCGCCTCGTTCTCATCGATCTGCTGAACGAGGATCACCGTGTTGCGCATGATCATGCCGGCGAGCGCGATGAGGCCGAGCAGCGCCACGAAGCCGAATGGCGCGTTGAGCAGGTTGAGGGCGAGCGACGCGCCGATAACGCCCAGGGGCGCCGTGGAGAAGACCAGCAGAAGCCGTGAGAACGACTGAAGCTGGATCATCAGCACCGTCAGCATGCCGAGTGCCATGACCGGATACAGCACCACGAGCGAGGCATTCGCCTTGGCCGATTCCTCAACCGCGCCGCCGACCTCGATGCGCATGCCCGGTGCGAGCAACGCCTTCAGATCCTTCAGAGCGGCCTCCACCTGACCGGACACGACCGCAGGCTGGACGCCATCGACCACGTCGGCGCGCACCGTGATGGAGAGTTCGCGGTTGCGCCTCCATAGGATCGGATCCTCCTGGTCGAACTCGATCCGCGCCACCTGCGCCAGAGGCACCGGCACCCCGCCGCGGGCGACGATGGTCAGATCGCCGATGCGGCCGAGATCGACGCGCTCGGCGGGAACGGCGCGCGCGACGATATCGACCTTCTCAGTGCGGTCACGCAACGTCGTGACGGTCACGCCGCTGAGCAGCGTCTGCAGTGTCTGGGCGACGTCCTGGACATTGAGGCCGAGCGCGCGGGCACGGTCCTGGTCGACGACGAGGCGCACCGACGGCGACTGTTCGTTCCAGTCGAGATGCGGATCACGCGTTGAGCGGTTGGCGCGCATGATCTCGCGCACCTTGACCGCCAGCTCGCGCACCGCCTGAGGCTCGCTGCCGATGACGCGGAACTGCACGGGGAAGCCGACGGGCGGGCCGAAACTGAAGCGGTCGACGCGCACCCGCGCCTCCGACAGGGCGCCGTCGGCCAGCGCCTTCTCGAGCCTGGCCTTGAGCCGCTCGCGCGCCTCGAGGCTCTTCGTCATGATGACGATCTGGGAGAAGGACTCGTCCGGAAGCTGCGGGTTGAGGCCGAGCCAGAAGCGCGGGCTGCCCTGGCCGACATAGGTGGTGTAGGTGCGCACATCGTCATCGCCCTTGAGCAACGCCTCGGCGCGCTTGGCCGTCTCCAGCGACGCGGTGATGGACGAGCCCTGCGGCATGCGCATTTCAAGGAACAGCTCGAGACGCCCCGATACCGGGAAGAACTGCTGCTGGACCCGGGTGAAGCCGACCACCGAGACGGCGAAGATGCCGATCGTCGCAGCGACCACGACGAACTTGTGGTCGACCGACCAGCGAACCACACGGCGCAGAAGCTGGTAGGTCGGCGTGGCGTAGAGCGCGTGCGGATCGGAATGGTCGGGTTTCGGCGGGATCGGCTTGCCGCGCTTTTCCGCGCGCTTGACGGCCCGCTGGTACTTGCGTTCGGCAAGTGCGTGGAAATCGGGCAGCAGGACAGAGCCGAGATAGGGGGTGAACAGGACCGCCACGAACCACGAGACGATCAGCGCCAGGCCCACCACCCAGAAGATCGAACCGGCATATTCGCCCGTCGATGAGTTGGCGAGCCCCACCGGCAGGAAGCCGATGGCGGTGACCAGCGTGCCGGTGAGCATCGGAAAGGCCGTGGAGGTCCATGCGAAGGCGGCCGCTGAGATGCGATCCCAGCCCTGTTCCATCTTTACCACCATCATCTCGACCGCGATGATCGCGTCGTCGACCAGCAGCCCAAGCGCAATGATGAGGGCGCCGAGCGAGATGCGGTGCAGGTCGATGCCAGCCAGGTACATGACCGTGAACACGACCGCGAGAACGAGCGGCACGGACAGTGCCACGATGACGCCGGTGCGCAGACCGAGCGAGACGAACGAGACGAACAGCACGATGGCCAGCGCCTCGACGAACGACGTCTTGAATTCGGAGACCGCCTCGCGAACGACATGGGGCTGGTCGGCGATCTGCCCCATCTCGATGCCGGCGGGCAGTTCGGCGCGGAACTCCTCGCGTGCCTTTTCCAGTTCCTCGCCGAGGGCGGTGATGTTGGCGCCCTTCTGCATGACGACGCCGACGAGCAGCGCAGCCTGCCCCTCCTGGCGGATCAGATAGGTCGGCGGATCGACGAAGCCGCGGGTGATGGTCGCGATGTCGCCAAGCCGGAAGATGCGGCCGTTGACGTCGACGGGAATGGCCGCGACCGCCGCCACGCCGTCGAGCGCGCCGGTGACCCTGAGCGGCACGCGCGCCGCGCCCGTGTCGATCGTGCCTGCGGGTACGACGGCGTTCTGCTTCTGCAGGCTGTCGAAGATGGTTGCGGCGGTGACACCGAGCGTCGCAAGCTTGGCATGGCTGAACTCGACGAAGATGCGCTCGTCCTGCGCCCCGTAGATATTGACCTTGGTGACATTCGGCACGCGCAGCATCCGGCTCTTCAGCCGCTCGGCGATGCGCTTGATATCAGCATAGGTCGTGCCTTCGCCGGTCAGCGTGTAGAGCACCGCGTCGACGTCGCCGAACTCGTCATTGACCGCCGGGCCGATCAGGCCGCTCGGCAGATCGGCCTTCAGATCGTCCAGCTTCTTGCGCAGCTGATAGAACAGCTGCGGCACCTCGCGGGGCGGCGTCTGGTCGCGGAACGACACCTGGATCGCGGTGAACCCCGGCTTGGTATAGGTCTGCGCCCGGTCGAAATAGGGCAGTTCCTGCAGTTTCTTCTCGATGCGCTCGGCGACCTGGTCCTGCATCTCGCGGGCGGTCGCGCCGGGCCAGGCCACCGTGATCGTCGCAACCTTGATCGTGAAGGAAGGGTCCTCCGCCTGGCCGAGCCGCAGGTAGGAAATGGTACCGGCGATGATGACCAGGAGAATGGCAAACAGCACCAGCGGGCGATGCGTCACCGCCCAGTGGGACCAGTTGCCGCGCGTCAGGGCGGGATCGTGATGGTCGTGGGCGGAAGACATGACGGAGGGCTCCGCGGGAGGGACGGCTGGCGAACGGCGATATGAGGGAAGGGGCGCCGCTCAAGGCGCCCCGTGGTGATTAGGGGGCGGTGACGATGCGCACGCGCTGGCTGGGGTCGAGCTTGTGGACGCCAAGCGTGACGACCCTGTCGCCATCGGCGATGCCCCCGGCGATGAGGACATCGCGGCCGTCATAGCCGGCCACCGTGACCGGCATCAGCGTCAGCTTGCCGGTGGCCTCGTCGACGACGAAGACCGAGGGGCCGCGCCCTTCCGAATAGAGCGCGGAGATGGGGAGGCGAGCCACGCGGGCGGACGCGGGCTCGCCAACCGTGACGGTCGCGGTCATACCGATGACCACGCCGTCATCGGCGTCTTGAATGGTGAAACGGGCCTGGAAGGTCCGCGTGGCGACATCGGCGGAGGCCGCCATCTCCCGCAGCACGGCGGGATAGGTCTTGCCGGCGTTCGACCAGAGCGAGACGGTCGCGGCGCCGGCGCGGACGCGCTCGATGAGGGCCTCGGGAACGGCGACCACGGCCTCGCGTTCGCCGGAACGTGCCAGACGCACAACCGGCGTGCCGGCCGCGACCACCTGGCCGGGCTCGGCCAGCGTTGCGGTGACGATGCCGTCGCTGTCGGCGACCAGCGTCGCATAGGCCAGCTGATTGGCGGCGAGGTCGAGGGCGCGCCTGGCGCGATCGAGCCGGCCGCGCGCATCGGCGGTCTTGGCCAGCTGCGTTTCGAGCGTGGCCTGCGTGGCCCAGCCTGCAGCGCGAAGATCCTGGGTCCGCTTGTCCTGAGCGAGCGACGAGGCGAGGTTCACCTCGGCCGCGGCGAGTTCGGCCTCGGCCTGCTGCTTCTGCAGCCCGAGGTCCACCCCGTCGATGCGGGCGAGCGCCTGGCCCTTTTCGACCCGCTGGCCCTGCTGGACGAGCCGCTCGGAAATCTTGCCGGCGAGGCGGAACCCGAGATCGCTCTCGACGCGCGGTCGGACGGTGCCGACCAGGGACCGCTCACGCATCTGCGGCTTGAACGCCACGGTCTCGGCGCGGACGGCGCGTGGCGCCGCATCCGCCGGCTTGGCGTCGGTGCGGGCATTGCCATCGGTGCAGGCGGCGAGCCCCAGCGCCAGGACGCCGACGGTGAAGAGGGGAAGGAGACGGGAGCCGACGGAGGGGGACATGGCGGCAGTCCTCACGCTTTCAGGGCACGGATGGCGAATTGGGTCAGGCGGCTCGTCTGCTCGTCGAGATCGTTGTCGAGCACGCAATGGGCAATCAGGGTGGGATGGAAGACGCTGACGTGGCACTGCTTGAAGGACAGCGCGGCCTCGAGGGGATCGCGCACGACGAACGCGCCCGATGCCATGCCCTCCCGGATCACCTCGGCAAACAGGCCGACGAGCGTTTCAAGATGCGCCTTCACGACATGCCAGTTCTCGGTCATGGCCGCCTCGACCATGTCGTAGAGCCGCTTCTCGTCGAAGAGTTGCGCCTTGTTGAACTGATGGATGGCCATGGCCATCCGGGCGAGGCGCTCTTCCGGCGCCACGGTGCGATCGTCCGCGATCTGCCTCAGGATCTGATGGCAGTTCTCGAGCAGCCGCCGCGCGATTTCCTCGCAGATCGCCGCCTTGGAGGGGAAGAAACGATAGACATTCGCCGGGCTCATGCCGAGCTCGGTCGCGATGTCGGCGATCGCCGTCTTGCCGTAGCCGACGCGGCGGAAATGCTCCTCGGCGACGACGAGGATGCGCTCGCGTGTCTCGTCGGCGGTGAAGCGGGCCCGTGCGGTCATGGTTCCTGACGAGTGATCAGTGACGATTTTGTAAAACTAACACTCATCATGTTTGCGTCAAGCCTCGGGCTCGTCGCCTTCACATCACGATTAAGGGAGCATCACCGGAACAGTCAGAATGAGGACGGCCCGCCCGGCTGAACCGGACGGGCCTCCAGGCAGCCGCTGTTGAACAGGCGGGCGCCGACTTCTCGGGAATGATGGGCTCAGGGGAGCCAGGTGCGACCGTTGAACCAGTGGTCGATTTCGTTCTTGGCCTGGTCCTTGGCGTAGCCGTAGCGCTCCTGCAGCTTGCCTTCGAGCTGGTCGCGGCGACCGGCGATCACGTCGAGGTCGTCGTCCGTGAGCTTGCCCCATTGCTCCTTGATGGAGCCCTTGATCTGCTTCCAGTTGCCTTCGACACGGTCCCAGTTCATGGCAGGTCCTCCTCGCGGTTGGATGACCTGAAAACCCGCATCCGGCGGAACGGTTCCCGCGTCAGCGCCCCTTGTCGCGCAGACGTCCGACAATGCCGGTGGGGAAGAAATAGACGCTGAGGACGAAGAGGATTCCGAGCAGCAGCAGCCAGCGGTCCGGGTGCAGCAGCTTCGGCAGGAGCGGAATGCCCTCTGTCGCCGCCGAGGCCGTGCCCATCAGCTTCTGCAGGTAGTTCTGCGCGACGATGAACAGCGTCGCGCCCACCACGGCGCCGTAGAGCGTGCCCATGCCGCCGATCACCACCATCAGGAGGATGTCGAGCATGATGGCGAAGGAGAGCGTGGTGTCGGGGCCGGTGTAGCGCAGCCAGATGGCGCTCATCGCCCCGGCCAGCACCGCCATGCCCGCCGCAAGGCAATTGGAGACCGTGCGATAGTAGACGACGCGGTAGCCCAGCGCCTCCGCCCGCATGTCGTTCTCGCGGATGGCCTGCAGCACGCGGCCGAAGGGCGAGTTGACCACACGCAGCGCCAGGAGGAACAGCGTCACGGCGGAGGCGAAGACGAGATAGTAGGCGAGGATGCGCCCGTTGATCACGGTGCCGAAGAGGGGCTGTTCCAGCAGGCGGAAACCGGGGCGCAGCACCGGCGGCACGGAGAAGGAGCGGCCGTCCTCGCCGCCCGTGATTTCCGAGAACTGCGTGGCGAGGATCAGGAAGGCGGAGGCCACCGCCAGCGTGATCATGGCGTAGAAGATCGCGCGCACGCGCAGGGACAGAAGCCCGATCAGGAAGGCGAGCACGACACCGACGACGAGGGCCAGCAGGATGCCGAGCGCGATGACGCCCCAGCTTGCGCCGAAGGCGTAGAGGCCGAGCCCGACGCCGTAGCCACCGATGCCGAAGAACATGGTGTGGGCGAAGGAGACGATGCCGGTATAGCCGAGGAGGAGGTCGTAGCTCGCCACCAGCACGATGAAGATGCAAACCTTCGCTGCGGTGTTGATGGCCGCAGCCCCCGAGAACAGGAAGGGTGCAAAGGCGAGCCCGACGAGGATGGCGAGGAGGACGCCCGTGAGGATGCGGCTGCGCGGATAGTCGCCCGAGAGAAGGGTGTTCAGCATGGCCTCACCTCTTCGCCACGGGGTAGAGCCCCTGCGGCCGCCACATCAGGATCGCCACCATCAGGAGGATGTTGGAGGCCAGCGCCAGCTTCGGCAGCAGGAAGGCGGTGTAGTTCGCCATTAACGCCACCAGGATGGCGCCGATGAAGCAGCCCCCGACCGAGCCGAGGCCTCCGATGATGATGACGATGAAGACCAGCACCATGACGTCGCCGCCGATCGCCGCCGTCAGCGTCTCGCGATAGAGCGCCCACATGACGCCGCCGAGCCCCGCCAGCGCCGAGCCGGCCACGAAGACGCCGACGAAAAGCCTGCGGATGCGATAGCCCAGCGCCTCCACCATTTCCGCATTCTCGACGCCGGCGCGGATGAGCAGGCCGATACGGGTGCGGTTGAGAACGATCATCATGGCGGCGAATACGACAAGGCCGACGACCACCGCGAGGATACGGAACTTCTCGATGGCGAAATCGCCGAAGACGATGGCGCCGCGCAGTCCCGTCGGCAGGGCCATAGCCTTCTGGTCGCCCCCCCAGATGACGTGGATGAGCTGCTCGGCGACGATGAGGCCGCCCATGGTGATGAGGATCTGCTTGAGGTGCTGGCCATAGACCGGCTTGACAATGATCCGCTCGAAGGCCCAGCCGAGCACGCCGGTGCCGATCATGGCGACCGTCACGGCAAGGCCCAGCGCCATGAGGTTCCAGCCGAGCGAATCCACCTGCACCCAGCCCGACAGCAGGAGGAGGACCGACATGGCGAGATAGGCGCCAACCGCGATGAAGGCGCCGTGGCCAAAGTTCAGCACGTCCATCAGGCCGAAAACGAGGGTGAGGCCCGAGGCGATGACGAAGATCATCATGCCCATGGCGAGGGCCGCCACCGTCAGCGTCACCCAGGTCGTCGGATTGCCGACGAAGGGCAGCGCCGCGGCGGCCAGCCCGATCGGCAGCAGAATCGGCAGATAGTCGTGCCTGATGGCGGGAAGCGCATCGGCGGCGGACGGCGAAGGGGCGATGGTCATGGTCCAGGCCTCACTGGTGCGCGTCGAGCGACAGGCCGAGAAGGCGCTGCTGCAACGCCTCGTCGCGGGCCATCTCCGCCATGGCGCCGCGGTGCACGATGCGGCCGTCGTCCATCACCGCCACGTGGTCGCCGAGGCTCGCCGCAAAGCGGAAGTTCTGCTCGACCAGAAGGATCGTCGTCTCGCGCTTGAGCTGGGCGAAGGCGGTGATCATGCCCTCGATGATGGCCGGCGCGATGCCCTTGGTCGGCTCGTCGATGAGGATCAGCGTGCGCGGCTCGACAATGGCGCGGGCGATGGCCAGCATCTGCTTCTGGCCGCCTGAAAGCACGCCGGCCGGGAACTGCCAGAACTTCTTCAGCGCCGGGAACAGGGCGAAGATCCAGTCGAGGCGGGCGGTGTCGAGCGGACCGGAGCGTGCCGCCAGCGTCATGTTCTCGGCCACCGTCAGGTCGGCGAAGACGGCCATGGTCTCCGGTACATAGGCGATGCCGGCCTGGGCGATCTCCGGGGTCGGCGTGCCGCCGATGGACCGACCATCATAGGTGACGGTGCCCTTCGACGGCTTCCATAGCCCCATGATGGTGCGCAACGTCGTCGTTTTGCCGGCGCCGTTGCGGCCGAGCAGCACGGTCATGCCGCCGCGGGGAAGTGCGAGATCGACGCCCTGGAGGATGTGATACTGGCCGATATGGGTATGCACCCCCTCCAGCGTCAGCAGCAGGTCGGGCTTCAGGGTCTCAGCCATGGGCCGCCTCCGCCTTGGGCGCTTGGCCGAGATAGGCCTCCTGGACGACCGGCGAGGCGATGACCGCCGCCGGCTCTCCGTCGGCCACCAACTGTCCATTGTGCAGCACGACGATGCGGTCGGCGAGCGAGCGCACCACATCCATCTTGTGTTCAACGAGCAGGATGGTCTTGGTCTCGTCCTTTTTCAGCGCATGGATGAGGTCGAGGATGACCGGCACCTCGTCCACCGACATGCCGGCCGTCGGCTCGTCGAACATGAACACGCGCGGCTCCAGCGCCATCATGATCGCGACCTCCAGCTTGCGCTTGTCGCCGTGCGGCAGGGCCGCGGCCAAGGTATTGCGGACGCCCGAGAGGTTGACGAGATCGAGATAGTGGTCGGCCTTGTCGATCCAGTCGCGATGGCTCGACCACAGGGACAACAGGCTCGCCGCCTTCCGCCCGCGCGCCTGGACAGCAAGGCGCACGTTCTCGCCGACCGACAGGTTCGGGAACAGGTTGGTGATCTGGAAGGCCCGCCCGATGCCGCGCTTGGCGCGCCCGGCCGCGCCGAGCATCGAGATGTCCTCGCCGTCGAGCAGCGTCTGGCCGGAGGTTGCGGCGAGTTGGCCGGACATCAGGTTGAAATAGGTCGTCTTGCCCGCCCCGTTCGGGCCGACGATGGCGGTGAGCGTGCCCGCGTCAAAGGCGCAGGACACGGCGTCCACCGCGACGTGGCCGCCGAAGCGGATGGTCAGGTCGCGTGTTTCGAGGACGGGCGGCATGGGCGATGGGTGCTTCTGGCGAGCGACGGCAGGGAGAGATAGGCAACGTCAGTCGAAATGGTGGTGGATGAGGCGCGCGCTGCACGACGGATGTGCGTCCTTCGAGGCTCGCTCCGCTCGCACCTCAGGGTGAGACCTGGGAGCATGGCACGGCGGTTGTTCTTAGCGGAGACCTTCACGCCCCCACGGCTGCTGCAGGACACCACCCTCCTCATCCTGAGGTGCGAGCGGAGCGAGCCTCGAAGGACCCACTTCGGAGTGTGCCAAGCGCCCCGTCGGAGGAGAGCGCGGCCGGATCATCTCCGGCCGCGCCCCGGCGTCAGTTCGTGCGTCGGTTGGTGATCGGCAGTGGCATCTCGGCGGCCGGAATGGTGCGCACCAGCTCGAGCATGTCGTTGTCGCGGCCGTTCGGGCGGATGCGGAAGTGGAACATGTCCTGCAGCGCCTGGTGATCCTCCCTGCGGAAGGTCATCGGACCCTTCGGCGTCTGAAAGGTCATGCCCTCCATGGCGGCGATGAGTTTCTCGGTGTCGGTCGAGCCGGCCTTCTCCAGCGCCGCGACGACGGCGGCGGCGGCGGCGAAACCACCGGCGACGAAGAAGTCCGGCGGCGCGTTGTGACGCTTCTGGTACTCGGCCTTGAGCCAATCGTTCAGCGGGTTCTGCGGGAAGTCGTAGTAATAGTAGATACCGCCCTCGGTGCCGGCGAAGGCTTTCCAGGCGTTCATGGCGGGAAGGATGTTGCCGCCGGGCGCAAGAGCGATGTTGAAGCGCTCCGGCTTCATGTCGACGAACTTCGCCATCGGATGCGCGCCGGCCCAGATGAAGCCGATGACGCGTTTGCCGGGACGGTCCTTCAGCGCCGCGAACAGACGCTCGGCGAAGGGTGCGAAGTCGGCGGTGTTGCCGGCGGCAAACTCCTCCGCGACGATGCGGGCGCGCGGGCGGATGGCGGCGAGGGCTGCCTTGTAGGCGGCGACGCCGTCGCGGCCGAAGGCCGTGTCGAGGCCCATCATGCCGATGGAGACATCCTCGTTCTCCGGGATCGAGGCGGCAGCCGCGAGCGCGTCCTGGTAGGACGAACGACCGGTGCGGAAGATGTAGCGGTTCCAGCGCGGGCCGGTGATCGAATCCGCCACCGCCGGCTCGACGATGAGGATCTTCTTCGCCTCCTCGGCGACCGGCAGCATGGCCAGCGCCACCGGCGAGCCGGTCGTGCCCACGGCCAGAGCCGCGCCGTCGTCGTTGTAGCACTCCTCCAGCAGCGCCTTGCCGCGGTCGGGGCGGAGCTGGTCGTCCTTGACGATGACCTGCAGGCGCATGCCGGCGACCGTGTTGGTGCCACGCGTCAGATATTCGAGGCCCATCATGAAGCCGACCTCGGTTTGCTTGGCATAGGCCTCAAGCGGACCCGTGCGGCCCGCAATCAGGCAGATCTTCACGTCGCGGGTCTGTGCGGCGGCCTCACCGGCGAACGACGTCACGGCCAATGCGAGCGAGGCGGCAGCCATCGCCAGCGTCTTCCTCAACATGGGATCCTCCCTGATCCAGATTTTGAAACTGACACTTGAGTCATGTTTCATGTGACGCTAGCTTCGTCTCACAAACGCGTCAAGCGGGAAGGCGGTTCTGAGCCTAGGGGGCGACGGGCCGATGACGGAAACGCCCATGTCCAACGTCCACCCGGCAGGTCCCCTGCCGGCGCCCAAGACCAAGCGCGGGGAGCGCACCCGCCAGAAGATTCTCGACGCGGCGGAACGCGAGATCGGCGCGCGGGGATTTTCCGACGCCTCGATCGCCACCATCACGGCGGAGGCGGCGGTCGCGCAGGGCACCTTCTATCTCTACTTCCGCTCCAAGGAGGAGGTTCTGCGCGAACTGGTGCTGCGCATGGGCCGCCGCCTGCGCCACCACCTCACACGCGCGACCATGGACGCCGCCGACCGCCTTGAGGCCGAGAGGCTCGGCATCCGGGCCTTCCTGCAGTTCGTCCGCGACAATCCGAACCTCTACCGGGTCGTGGCCGAGTCGCAGTTCGTCGATCCGGCCATCCACCGCGCCTATTACGAGGAGTTCGCCGCCGGCTACCGCACCGGCCTCGAGGAGGCCGAGGCGCGGGGCGAAATCTCGGCCGGCGACGCCGAGGTGCGGGCCTGGGCGCTGATGGGCGTGACCGACATGGTGGGGCGCCGCTACTCGCTCTACGACGATGCCGGGCCGCTCGACGCCGCAGCCGAGGCGGCCTTCGACTTCATCGCGAACGGTATCGCGCCGCATCCAGCCGGGCGGGGCCGCCATGGCTGACGGACAGTCGCGAGTCGAACCCCTGATCCTCCTGGCCCGGGCCGGCGATAGCGCGACGCTGACGCTGAATCGCCCGGCGCGTCACAACGCCCTGGTGCCCGACCTTCTCGATGAACTGAATGGGGCGCTGGACCAGTTGGCAACCGATCCGCCCGCCTGCCTGGTGCTGCGTGGCGCGGGCCGCTCATTCTCGACGGGCGGCGACGTCGCGGCCTTCGCCGCCCTGCCGCGCCGCGCCCGGCGACGCTATGCCGAGGGCCTCGTCGGCAGCCTCAACGCCGCCATCCTCGCCCTGATCGACCTGCCCTGCCCGGTGATCACCCGCCTGCATGGCCCGGTCACCGGCGGCTCCTGCGGCCTCGTCTTCGCCAGCGACCTCGTCGCCATGGGACCGCGGGCCTTCTTCCAGCCCTACTATGTCGATGTCGGCTTCTCGCCCGATGGCGGCTGGACGGCGCTGCTGCCCGGGCGCATCGGCGCGGCCCGCGCCGGCGCCATCCAGATGCTCAACCGCCGCGTCGATCCGGACGAGGCCCTCGCCCTCGGTCTCGTCCAGGCGGTGGCACAGGAGGAAAACCTCGACGCCATCGTGGCCGGCTGGTGCGACACGCTCTCCGCCAAGGTTGCTTCCAGCCTAGCCGCGACACGCGCCCTGCTGATGCCCCCGGCATGCCGCCGGACGATCGCCGACGGGCTCGAACGCGAGCGCCAGCGCTTCCTCGACCTGATCGAAACCGACGAGACAGAGGCCGGCATGGCCCGCTTCCTCGCGAGGTCCGCATGAAGACGATTCCCGACCTGTGCCGCCGCCGC
>CAZEZD010000031.1:248-15012 GCA_964516115.1 uncultured Hyphomicrobiales bacterium | reverse complement strand
CGACGTCGGAGCCCTGGACGCTGGCGGCAGCCTCGAGGAAGCGGCGGCGTGCATGTTCCCAGACGCCGTGCTGACCAAAATCGGAATCCCAGTAGCGCCGTGCGTCGATGCCCTGGGGGCCGAACTTGTACGGCCAGTCGACGACCATGATCGCGGCGATGCCGGAGAGACCTGCAAGCGCCTCGGCCAGTTCCTCCGGGGTGTAGCGGATCGAACCGTTGTCGTAGATGAGCACGGCGTCGGCGCCGTGAATGTCGCGGGAGAAGCGCACCCAGTCCTGGATCCAGGCGAGATCGTTGTTGCGCGATTGGGTGAACAGCACGCGCCTACCGGCGAAGATGTCGACCTCGCTCGGCTGCACCGCGACCTCCACCGTCCCGAGCGGACATTGGAGGCGCAGGAATTGCGTACCGTCCGGGGCCTCGACATGAATCTGGCCGTGGCGGTCCATCTCCCTGACTTCGAACCGGCAGTCGGCTCCGGAGGGCAGGGCGGTGATGCGCGCCCGCGCGAGATCGTTCTTCAGATTGAGGAAGGGCGGGCCGGCCAGGACGATCCGGCCCCGTGTTCCAACGAAGGCGTCGTAGAACAGGGTGTCGGCATCGAAACGTTCGTCGTAATCGGCGTCCCGCGCCGCGGCCGGACGCGGCGGCAGCCGGCGCGCGTCGGTGAAGTCCGTCAGGATCGTCGGATGCAGCCGCATGATCTCGACATGGGCGGCGAGGGGGCGGCTCACGGGTGAACTCCTGTCGACATCGCCCTGACCGGCGTCGGCATCAGCACGCGGTATGGAGGCTGAACGCCGCATGATCAGGCCGACCGCGTCGCCATCAGGTAAATGGCCTTGGGGTTGGTCACCGCATAGCGCCAGAACAGGCGGCGCGGCTCCAGCCAGATGCGGTAGAGCCACTCGAGCGAAGCCTTCTGCATCCACTCGGGGGCCCGCCGGTTGGTGCCCGAGAGAAAATTGAAGAGCCCGCCCGAGGTCTTGATCATGCCGACATGGGTCAGCCTGTCGGCATGGCGCGCAACGAAACGCTGTTCGTGCGGAACCCCCATGGCGAGCCAGAGGATGTCCGGTGCGAGGGCGTCGATTTCTGCGACCTTGGCGTCGAGGGCCTCGCCCTTGAGGAAGCCGTGGCAATGCCCGACGAGCCTGAGCCCGGGATAGGACCGGCGCACGCTGGCGACGGCCCTGTCGTTCTCCTCGGGTGTCGCGCCGAACATGTAGAAGGTCACGCCTTCCTGCTCGGCCCGTCGGGCCACATCATGGAAGAGGTCGGTGGTGGCCACGCGCTCCGGCAGGGCGATGCGGCAGCGGTAGCGCGAAGCCAGCACCAGAGGCTGACCGTCCGCGACGATCTGGTCGGCATCGCCGATCAGCGCCGCCAGTTCGGCATCGGATGCCGCCCGTGCCAGAACCTCGCCATTGGCCGAGGTCAGATAAAGGGGGCGTTGCCCACGCGGGCGCTCACGTGCCGCGCGGATCATCCAGTCGGCGGTCGCGGCGCGGTCGAGCACTGCGATGGGCAGGCCGCCGACCTGGACGGTCGGGATGGCGCGAAAGGCCGTGTCGAAATCGGTGGACATGGCGTCACTGCACCAGACGGGCGACCGGATTGCGGGGCATGGCGGGGGCCTGGCTCTGCGGCGGCGCCATGCCGCTGCCCGGCCTCAGAAGGGTGAGCAGGATCGCGAGGCCGATGCCGAGCCCTGCCCCGAAGATGAAGCCGGCGGCTGCCATCACGACGCCGCGGGGCGGGAACACACGGTCGCGCGGCGGCTGCGCCACCGTGATGATGCGGGCGTTGCTCGTGTCGACACGCTCGAGCTCGCTCGTCTCGCGGGAGCGGGACAGGAAGGTATTGAGCAGGTTCCGGTTGACGTCGACCTCCCGCTGCAACTCGCGCAGCTGAACGAAGGCCTGGCCGGCGGTCGAGGCCTGGGTGGTGAGCTGCTCGACGGTGCGGCGCTGCGTCGCCTCGGCGGCGCGGGCGCGGTCGAGATCGGCGCGCGCTGCCTGGGCGATGCGTCCGAGTTCGTCGGCGATGGCCCGGTCGAGATCGGCGACCTGCGCCTGCCCGTTGCGGACGGTCGGGTGGCGAGGACCGAATTCGGTCTGGGCATCGGCGAGGCGACGGCGGGCCTCGGCCTGCTGCCCGCGCAGCGCCGCGATGGTCGGCGACATGACAGCCTCGGGCAGGGCGCCGGCCTGGCTGGTGGTGCGCAGCGAGATCTGGATCTGCTCGTGACGGGCCTGGGCCTCGGCGACACGCGCCTGCGCCTGTCCCAGCTGGGTATTCGCGTCGGTGAGCTGCTGCTCGCTGACGAGTTGGGTGCGGGTGCCGACGAGGCCGTTCTGGCGACGGTAGTCCTCGGCGCGCTCCTCCGCGGACCGGACGCGCGCCCGCAATTCGTCGAGGCGGTTGGTCAGTGACTGGGTGGCCCGGCGGGCCGCGTCGGCGCGGGCGGCGGTCTGGCTGTCGATATAGGCGTGCGAGACGGCATTGGCGAGGCGAGCCGCCTTCTCCGCATCGGCGGCGCGCACCGTCACCTCGATGACGAAGGTGCGCTCGGGGCGGCGGACGATGACGCGGTCGTAGAGGGAATTGAGGGCGAGGCGCTCGCGGGCCTCAAGGCTCTCCTCGGCGCCCCGTGCCATGCCGAGCCGGTCGAGCAGCGCGACCGCCCAGGAGGCACCGCCCTTGCCGTTGAACTCCGGGTCCTCGGTCAGGCGCTCGCTGTCGACGACGCGCGACAGCACGCTCTGCGAGGTCACGATGCGCGCCTGGCTCTCGACGAAGTTGATCGCCGTATTCGAATCCTGCTGGCGCGGGGTCAGTTCGTTGTCGAAGACCTGGAGGCCGCGCGGGTCGATGAAGATCTGCGCGGTCGCCATGAAGCGCGGGGTCATCAGCCGCGATGCGCCATAGGCGGTTACAGCACAGGCGAGAGCCAAGATGAGGATCGCCATCCAGTGGGGCCAGACGGCCGCCAGGAGACCCGCGGCTTGCGAAGCGTCATCGGCGCGGCGCGCGGGTGACGTCTCGCGGCGTTCGGATCGACCATCGTCATACATGGGCGGAGCCCTTCCTGGCCTGTCCGGTCCGCCGCAACCGCGCCGTCCCGGATTGGAACACGAAAATCCATTCGTGCTCAGACCCGCAAGGCCGGGGCCAGAGGCCGGCGTATCGGTTCAGGACACGCCGATCCGGTCGAGCGCCGCACCCACCGGCAGGATGTCGATGCCGCGCCCCTGCGTTCTCTCGACGACACGCGTGAGCATCGCGATGGAGGTGCCATAGGCCGATGGCGTGTCGCACACGTCGTGGGTGAAGAAGACCAGCCAGCCGCATGCGGCTTCCACCTGATCGAGCAGCCGATCCAGACTGTCGGCATTCAGGGCGCGCTCGCTGATCTCGACGGACTTCACGAAGTCGAGGTCCATCCGGCCGGCATTGATGCCCTCCTGGACAGAACGGCTCGCGCGGACAGTCGCTGCCAGATGGCGTTTCTGCATCAGGCCACAGAGACCGTAGGGAAAGGCGTAGGTCTCGCGCCGGAGGTCGGGCAGGAGCCGGCGCAGCCGCGCCCTGTTGGCGGCGAGATCGGCGGCGAAGGCTGCCGGCCGCATGGAGGAGGCCGCGCGATGGCAATGGCCGTGGAGGCCGATTTCGTGGCCACGCCGATGCAGGTCGACGGTTTCCGCGTCTCCGGCCACGATCCAGTGGGGTGTCGTCAGGCCCGATAGTCCCGAGGCGACATAGTATGTCCCCCTGATACCGTGATCCTCCAGGATCGGGGCGCCGTGGGTATAGGCCGAGACCGGAAAATCGTCGAAGCTGATCGAGACGACGGGTTCTTGCAGCGCGACACGCGCGGTCCGGAAGGGCCAGCGCCGCCCGATAATGTGATCGAGTCGCGCCGACAGGCTGCCGAAGCGCATGTCGGCGCCATCGTCGGCCTGTGCGAGGCTATCGGCCCGTCGCGGCGTCGGGAAGCGGGGGCGGGGGGCGCCCTGCGTGTCGTTCTCGGCCAAACCGGTCACCTCGTTCCGCTGGCCTGTTTTCGGACAGGACCAGTTCCAGTCGATGCATCGGGGGAGAAACTGGCAAGACCCGCGCCACACAGGATGCGGCAAGGGCCTTGCTCTATGAAGGGCAAAGCGCTTGCCGTCCCCGCGATGGAGCCTGATCTTGAACCAGGTTGAAACAATGAGCCCCGACATGTCCCGCCGCGAGACGGTAGATGCCGGCATTGCCGCCCGCAGTCCCGGCCTCGATGCCGATCGCGTGAAGGCCGCAGTCGTGATCGCCACGTTCCGGCGTCCGGCCATGCTGGCGGAGACGCTGGCCTCGGTCGCAGCCCAGCGGACGGACGTCGCCTTCGCCGTGGTCGTGGTGGAGAATGATGCCGTCCGGCGCGAGGGCCTGTCCGTCGCAACAGACTGGCTGTCGCGCGGAACAGTGCCTGGAATAGCCATCGTCGAGCCGGCTCAGGGAAATGTCCATGCCATCAATGCCGGCTTCGCTTTCGCCCTGAAGGCCTTCCCGGCGGCGGATTGCATCCTGATGATCGACGACGACGAACGGGCCTCGCCCGACTGGCTGGCGCTCATGGTCGCCGCGGCCGGGCGGATGGATGCCGACGTCGTCGGCGGCCCCGTCATTCCCCAGTTTCTCGAGGAGGCTCCGGCGCTTCTCGCGCGCCATCCGGTTTTCTGGCCGAGCCACGACGCGACGGGCCCGGTTCCGATGATCTACGGCACCGGCAATTGCCTGATCCGACGACGCGTCTTCGAACGCATGGGTCCCCGGCCGCTCGATCCCCGCTTCAATTTTCTCGGTGGAGGCGACCTCGAATTCTTCACCCGCTGCCGTCATGCAGGCCTGACGTCGTTCTGGGTGCAGGAGGCGCTGATCACCGAGACGGTGCCGGCGGATCGGGCGCGGATCGGCTGGGTGCTGCGGCGTGGCATGCGCATCGGCTCGATCAACCGCGCCGTCGAGGTCAAACAGGCCAACGACCGTCGCGCCCGCCTGAAGGTTTTTGCAAAGGACCTCGCCATTGTCCCGATTGCGCTGGTGCGGGCGCTTCTCGCGCTGGTGCGCACGGGCAATCCGGTGATCGCTGCCCATCCCCTGGCCGTCTCGGCCGGCCGGATCGGCGCCTGGGCAGGGCTGGAGCAACAGCCCTACAGGGCGGGTGCGTCGTCATGACGACGGGGGCCTCTCAGCCGGCCGGTAGCCTTGCCGCGGGCGATCTGGCCGAACTCATGCTCTATGCGCGGGCCGTCGTCTTCGTTGGTGCGTTCCTGCTCGCCTGGGTGACCCTCGAGCCCTATGCCGATCTGACCAATGCGGTGGCGCTGGAACTTGCGTTCGGTCGGGAGGGTGCGACCTATGCCGCGTTCGGCATTCTCGCGGCATTGGCCGTCGCGGTCGCCTTCGTGACGCAGCCGCGGGCGCTCGCCACGCTCTTCCATCCCTTGTGGATCGTACTCGGCGTCTGGCTGTGCGTTACGGTGGTGACCTCGGCCGATGTGTCGCTGTCGCTCCGCCGCCTCATCCTCTTCGGCCTTCTGGCGACGCTCTGCGCCTCGCTGTTCCTGATGCCGCGCGGCAGGCGGGATCTGGCGCGGCTTCTGGTCGTCGCCGTGGCCGTTCTGGCGGGCCTGTCGCTTGTCGGCATCGCGCTGTTTCCCGAGTATGCGATCCACCAGGCGGCCGATCTCAGCGAGCCCCAGCTGGCGGGGGACTGGCGCGGCGTCTTCGCCCACAAGAATACGGCCGGCGCCGTCTTCGCCATCACCATCTTCATGATGATCTATGCCATCCGCGCCGGCCTCGGGGCGGGCGGCTCCGTCCTGCTCGTCCTGTGTGCGCTGATGGTCGCGATGTCGGGCGCGAAGAGTTCGACCATGCTGCTGGTGGTCGCCGTCGCGATGTCCCTCGTCGTGTCGCGCATCCGGAACGGATGGCTGGTCTCGGCGCTGGCCCTGACGCCGCTCGTCACCCTGATGGTCCTCGGCCCCGGAACGGTCGTCAGCGAGGCCATTGCCGGCGTCGTCCGAATGCTTCCCGTCGACGTGACTTTCACGGGTCGCGCGGACGTGTGGGAACTGGCGCTCGAGAAGATCGCCGAGCGACCGCTCACCGGCTTCGGCTATTCGGCGTACTGGGCGCTGGAATCGACCCGGTTCGGGCAGGAGGATACGACCCAGTGGGGCGGCAATGCCGCGCATGCCCATAACGGCTATATCGATGCGGCGCTGAACATGGGCTTTCCGGGACTGCTGCTGACGGTGGTCGTGTTCGTGTTCTGGCCGATCCGCAACTATCTTGCCGCGCGCCGGGGCGGCGCAGACCCGGCGCTTCTCATGCTGCTTCTGCAGATCTGGCTGTTCGGCATCTATCTGTCGGTTATGGAGAGCTTTCTGTTCGTCCGCTTCGATCCCATCTGGATCACCTTCCTTTTCGCGGTCTTCGGGCTGCATTTCCTTGCGCGGCGCCCCCATGTCGCGGCGTGACGGGTCGCGGGCGCCCGAACGGCCGCTGGATATCCTGATCTCGGATGCAACTGCCCCCTGCGGCGTCGAGGCCTTCGCCCGACGACTGGCGGCTACGGCGGGGCCGAGGGGCGGAACGCGCGTCCTCGGCAGCGCCGGCACAGGAGCGGGCGACGCGGTGCTCGTCATCAACCTGCCGGTCGTCGCCTGGAAGCGCCAGCTCGTCGACCCGGTGGTCGAGGCGGCGCGGGCGCGGGCCAAGGGCCGCAAGGTTCTGGTCGTCCTGCACGAGTGGGCCGACCTCGACTGGAAGCGGCGGGCGAGTTACGCCCCGCTCCTGCCGCTCGCATCGGCCATCGTCTTTTCCTCACCCGAGGTCGCCGACCAGTTCGCCGCAAGCCCGCTGGCCGCCGTCGCGCCGAGGCGCAGGGGCATCGTTCCGATCCCGCCCAATCTGATCATGCCTGCGGAATGTCCGCCGAACGCCCTGTCCAAGCGGCTCGCCGCGGAGCGCACGCAGGGCCGGCTGGTCATCGGCCATTTCGGATCGATCTATCCGCGCAAGCAGTCGACGCAGATCCTCGACCTCACCGCAGCGCTGAAACAGCGCGGCGGCGATCCCTTCGCCGTCTTCATCGGCTCCTTCGTGAAGGGACAGGACAGGGTCGAGGAGCACTTTGTCGCCAGGGCCCGTCAGCTCGGGATCGAAGACCGCGTGCTGGTGACCGGCTATGTGGCGAGCGAGCCCGAGCTCTTTGCCCTCTTCGCCGAGGTGGATGTCTTCGCCTACCTTTTCGCGGAAGGTCTCACCAGCCGCCGCGGCAGTGTCCTCGCCTGCGCCATGTCCGGGCGGCCGGTGGTGGTCAACGCGCCGGAGGGGGCGGGGGCCTTCAACCATCATCCGACCTATCTGCGGCTGCTGGCCGAAGGCCGGCTGCGGCTGGTACCGACCCATGCCGGCAACGACGAGGTCGCCGCGGCCGTCGAGGCGGCCGCGCGGGTGCCCGGAGGGTCGGCCCGCCTCGATGTCGATGCGGCCTGGCGGGATGCCCTGTCCGCGATCGACGCGGTTCTGGCCGACTGACGATCCACAACACGGCTGGCCGTGCCAACCCAACACTTGCCTCCATCCACGCTCTCACAGACGAAAGCCGCGGCACCTCCCGGCACTCGCGGCTTCAGGTCGCCGTCGATGGATCGCGAACTCGGCCCGCTTCTCTAGAAGGCGTTGTCGTAGGCCTTCCGCGAGAAGACGGTCCGGAACAGGATCTCGATGTCGAGGAGGATCGACCAGTTGTCGATGTAGTAGAGGTCGTGCTCGACCCTCGCCTTCATCTTGGCGTCGGTGTCGGTCTCGCCGCGCAGGCCGTGAACCTGCGCCCAGCCGGTGATGCCGGGCTTGACGTTGTGGCGGCGGGCATAGAGCGCGATCCGCTCGTCGAATTCGCGATCATGGGCGATGGCGTGTGGGCGCGGCCCGACGAGCGACATCTGTCCCGCCAGGACGTTGAGGAGTTGCGGCAGTTCGTCGAGGTTCCAGCGCCGCAGGAAGCGCCCGACGCGGGTGATCCGCTGGTCGTCGCGGGTGGCCTGGCGAACCACGTCGCCATCCTCCGTCACCGTCATCGTACGGAACTTGACGATCTGGAAGGCACGCTGGTTGAAGCCGAGGCGGCGCTGGCGGAACAGGATCGGCCCCGGGCTGTCGAGCTTGATGGCGATCGCGACGAGCAGCAGCACCGGCGTGAACAGGAAGAGTGCGAAGGAGCTGAGCGCGAGGTCGAGCACACGCTTGATCATGACCTCGCCGGCGGTCAGCGGCGGGCGGCCGAGCTGGAGGCTGGCGATGCCGCCGGCTTTGGCGATGTGGATGTCCTGGAACCGGTCGAAGATGCGCTCCGGACCGAGGTGGATCGTCACGGGAATGCGCATGAAGCCGTCGACGAGACGGTCGATCGTCTCGGTGTCGGACCAGGGCACGATGATCAGCACGTCGTCCAGCTGCATCTCGCGGGCCTGCGTGGCGATCCGGGCGATGTCGTCGCGACCGACCGACCCGCCTCCGGGCGACAGGAGACCGGTTCCCGCGATGTGCATGCCGGCATTCCAGGGCTGGTGGCGCAGCGCGAAGGCCGTCACGTCCTCCTCGCGGCCGACCAGCATGACGCGGCGGGCAGGAATGACGCCGAGCTTGGAGCCGAGCGTCATGAGCCTGCCGGCCGTCCTGCGGGCCACAAGGACGGCGGGAAAGCCGGTGACGAATGTGAGGATGACGGCGACGCGCGAGAAGGCGTCGGTCGTCTTGGTGGCGAAGGCGAAGGCCATCAGCACGAGAAATGCTGCTCCCCACAGCGTCAGCGTGGTGCCGAAGGCGCGCTGGACGCCGACATAGTTCCCGATCTGGTACTGGCCGCGCACCGCGCTGAGCAGCACGAAGGTGCTGGCGATCAGCAGCGCCAGCGTGGCCTGGGGCTGGGCGGTCCACCATTCGCCGCTGGCGATGCGGCTGTAGAGGATTGAACCCAGATAGGAGGTGAGAGCGATGACGGTCCAGTCGAGGAGTGCCGTCGACAGTTTTACCGCCAGACGCATCCATGCATAGCCGCCGCGGCTGCGCCGGGCCAGGGCTCCTGCCGGAATGTCGAGTTCTTTCAGGGTCATGGCTTTGACTCGCAGGCCGATCGACAACGCCTGTCCCGAACGGGGACGAAATGGCTCACATGCCGGAGGTGTTGCAGAACCCGTGCCGCAACCAGAGCCTCGGCACCGGTCAGTCGCCCTGGGGCTTCCCGCGCGCGGCCGCGAGCGCGCGTGCGACCAGCGTGCGCCGCGCCGCCGGCGGCGTGAGGTCGTGATCCGCTCCGGGGATGATGGTGAGGTGGAGATTGTCCCGCGCCGTCAGCCAGCGGCCGTTCGCACCGAAATGAAGCGCCATATCGCCGAGCCCTGCATCGTTCTCGCTGAACATCAGTTCGACGGGAACCCTGCGCTCGGCGAGCTTCCGCACCATGTCGCGCGCCACCTTCGTCTGTTCCGAGGGCGCGACGGCGCGCAGTCGCGCCCCGAATCGCCGGCCGAACTCGCGGATCAGCGGTCCGATCTTGCGTTCGCCGGTGAGGAGTCTCTTCCAGGCCCGGGCTTCAAGCACTTTGGCGGCGTAGCTGGCGGCGAGCGGGTAGGCGGATGCGATGGCCTGTTCCACCGTCTCCCCCGGCCGCCAGACAAAGCGCTGGATGTTGACGAGGATCAGACCGGTGATGCGCGGGTCGCGGGCCGCATGGTGCAGCGCCAGATAAGCGCCGCTGCAGGCGCCGAGCACCGTCACCTGGCCGAAGCCGCGGGCGGCGAGGAGATCGACGGCATCGGCCATCTGGGCGTCGTTGGCCGGATGGTAGAGCACGGCGTCCACCGTATCATCCGCGCCGGGCCGGTCTTGGCCGTCGCCGATACCGGCAAGGTCCATGCGGAGCGAGGCGATGCCTTCGGCTGCGAGTTCACGCGCCAGCAGGACGCTGGACCGGGCCCATCCGACATGCGAATTGCGACCGGCATTGACGATCAGCAGCACGGGCTTTCCCGGAGCGGCTGCGCGCGGCTGGCAGATGACGCCGAACAGGCGGTTGCCCTCGCCGAACGTCATGGCCTCCTCGCGGAAATGCGGCCCGTCCAGCATGGCGGCCGCTGACAGGACCGGAGCGACGACATCTCCTCGCGGCAACCCCGACACCCAGGCAACGCTCCGGGCGATGACGTCGGAGGGGGTCGCGGCCATAGTAGGGCTCAGCGAGATCGCCTCGAAATCGTGCGCCTCCATGACGGTGAGCCCGTGACGGGCACGCCAGGCTTCCGCGAGGATGCGCGCCTCGGCCGAGTTCCTGCGATGCAGCAGCAGGGTCGGGACGGGAGTCGTCTCCAGCCTGCAGAGATCGATCTTGCGGATGGCATCCAGCGTGTCGTTCGTCGTCGGGAGGCCGGCGATGAGCAGGCCGTCGTCGGTCACCGTGTCGTCCGGGTTCAGCCGGGCGCCCTCGGCGACCGCACGGGCCGTCATCGCCAGTTCGCGCGCGTAGCTGCGTCCCTTGACGATGGGGTCGAGAAGCAGAAGCCCGGCCGGCGCCGGATCCGATTGTGCCGCGAGGGTGGCGATCGTCGCGCCGAAGCGCAATCCGGAGAAGACGATGGCGGACACGCCCGCATGTCGCCGCAGGACCTCGGCGGCCTGGCCGACCGAGGCAGTCCAGGCGGTGAGGCGCTCGGGATCGGTGTCATCTCCGAGGGAATCCGCCGTTCCCGGCAGGTCGAACCGCAGCGCGGCGTGCCCCGCCGCAGCGAGGGCATCGGCCAGCACGCGCAGGCTCTTCGTTGCCGCGAGCGCTTCAACGCCGTGCGGCGGCACGATGACCACGCCGATGCCCGATGGCGCGACGCCGTCCGGCAGGTGCAGCTTGCCCATCAGGCCGTTGAACGTGACGGGGATCATGCTGCGAACTCGTAGGGCACGGGATGGCTGTTGAGCGCCGAGACGGTTCCGCGCGGTGCGGCCTGTCCGGTTCGGCGGATGAGAGGCACGACGCGGGTTTCCCCGGGCGCCAGGCTGAAGCCTTCGTCGGCAGCCCGGAAGCCTGTGTCCTCGATCGTGACGAACCTGGCCAATCGCGATGCGGTGATCGACAGGGTGGGGGTCTCGCCAAGGTTCGCAGCGGTCACCGACAGGCCGATGTCGCGCGGGGTGCAGGCGCGCCCGGCAACGACATGGCAGGCTTCGGCGAGGAGCTCACCTGTTTCCGCGTCATGAAGCCGGGCAAGCGTCGCGTCATGGGCGAGGGCGCCGAAGCGGTAGGCGTGGGAGACGTCGAAGAAGTGCCCTGTGAGCGCAAAGCTCGACCAGCTTTGGGACGCCCGGGGGGCAAGGGTGACGTCAGCCTCGGCGCGCGAGAGCGGGTGTGGCCCTTCGCCATAGGTGGCGAGCAAGAGCCGCAGCCGCCTCGTTTGGGTCGTCTCGTTGACGGCGTGGATCCCGAGCCCGTTCAGCCCCTCGTCCGTGATGCCGAGATGGACCGGATGGAAGGCGCGCCTGAGGGCGTGGTAGACCGTCTTCGGCGCGCCGAGACGGTCGATGACACCCCAGCCGGCTCCCGGCTTCATGTCGTTCAGGAACCAGACCAGCCCGCCGCCGCACGGCGATCCGGACCGGCGCCATTCGGCGAAGACGGCTTCCATCAGTTCGGCAGGCGCGGCGCGGCCGAGAGCGAGATAGCGGTCGGGATCGCTGCCGCGCAGCGCCTCCGGATCGACGCCGAACAGGGCGCGGACATAATGGTCGCGCACGTCCTCGAAATCCCAGGACGCACCGGCATCGCGCGGCACGCCATCCTTCCAGCGCGGGTCGGCAGGTGAGGTCAGGTTCTCGCTCGCCAGCGTTGCCGCCGTGGGAACGTTGGCGAAGGCGAGGCATTCGGAGGCGAACCGTACGTTGGCGCGGCGAGCGTCCTCGACCGGGCGACAATAGGCGCCGACGCCGAAATAGTGGGTGACACCCTCATTCGTCACGAAGGGCAGGGGACCGCCCCAGGGCGTGTGGGGCACATAGACCGCCTGCGGCGCAACCACGGCGACGATGTCGGGCAGCACGGTTTCGAACAGCGGCATCGCCGCCTGCGCCGGCTTCAGGCCGAGCATAGTGGCCTGCTGGGCCATTTCGCTGCCGCCGCAGACAATGGCGAGAGAGGGCGAGCCCTGGAGGCGCCCGAGCAGCGAACACGCTTCCGCCTCGACCTCGCACCGGAATGCGGGATCGTCGGCCGGATAGTCGAAGTTGGCGAAGGGCAAGTCGTGCCAGACGAGGAGACCCAGCGCGTCGCAGGCCTCATGGAAGGCGCGGCTCTCCGGCGATGTCGTTCCGGAGATGCGGATCATGTTCATGCCGGCGTCGCGGGCGAGCGTCAGCAGGGGCCGCGGGTCGGTCTTGCCCGGCGACACCGGATCTTGCGGCATCCAGGAGGCGCCACGGCAGAAGATGCGTTCGCTATTGATGCGCAACGCAAAGCCCTTGCCGTCCGGGCTGCGATCGATGTCGAGCGCGCGAAAGCCGACCCGGCCGAGATCGATGATGCGCGTGCCGATGCGCAGGGAAACCGCATGCAGCGCCGGCTCGCCATGGGTGTGCGGCCACCACGGGGCGATGCCCGGCAGCACCATTCGTCCGGCTTGGATGCCATCGGGGCCTGGATGGAGAGCATGAGCATGGCCGGCGCAGGTCACCTCAACCGCCGCATCCACTGAGCCGGCAAAACGCACCGAGATGTCGAGGACGCCGTCCTCGCGGTCGAGTCGCGCCGCCAGGGTCAAGGTGTCGAGACGCGGTCCGGTGTCGTGGTGGATCAGGGAGACACCCTGCCAGGGGCCGACGACGGCCACCTCCGGCGACCAGCCCGGCATGTGACCGAGGGGAGTTGTGCGCACGAGCCTGAGCGATCCCGGCTGGATCATCATCGGCCGCCAGCGCTGGCGCGGTCCCTTCGCCGCAGCCAGGATCGGGTTCAGGGCGTGAAAGCGGATGGCGAGTTCGTGGCGCGCTTCGCCGGTCATGTCGACCTCGTAGGCGCGGAACATGGAGCGCGCCTGGAGCACCGGACGGCCATCGAGGAAGACATCGGCATGTCCCGCCAATCCCTCGAAGCGCAGCGTCGACGGGCCCCCGGCGGTGACGGCGCAGCGATACCAGACGTCCTTGTCGTGCAGCCCGGATGTCGCGCCGGGGGCAAGCCGTCCGGCCGCGATCAGCGCCTCCTCCGCGGTCCCGGGAACAGGCGCAGGGATCCAGTGCGTGCAGTCCGCGAGGGCAGTCGGTTCCAGGATCGCTCCGGGCTCCGTCACGGTCAGCTCCCAGCCCGCATCGAGCGGGACGATCGTCTCGTCCGTATCGTTGCGAACCAGGGACATGCGCAGTCTCAGGATGCTGCCCGAACGAGCGTCCGGGTGTCGGCGGAGGGAAAGCGCAGGACCTGCGCCAGTTCGTCCATGAGCGCATCATAGTTGCGCGCGGTCTCGTCGAGGGCGGAGGCGAGGGCGTCCGTCTTCTTGCGCGCGAGGGCGCGGGCGAGGAGGAACTGGAAGGTCTTCATGCCGTTCGACATCGCCTCGCACAGCGCCACCGCCGGCTCGAGCCCGGCGACCCCCTGGCGACCAAGCCATGCGAGGTGATCGCCGAGCAGGGCGATATTGGCCCCGAACTGGCGCGCCGTGTTGAAGGCATAGGGGTGGAAGGAGCAGGGCGGCTGCGTCGCCAGCCAGTCGAGGTGCTTCTGCAGGGCATCGCGATAGGCGAGGACCGGGTTGCGCTCGGGTCTGCGGGCCCAGTGCGCCGCAAGGCGCGCAAGGGCCGCATCCTTCAGGGCGCGGCCCGACAGGCCGGGTCCGACGACCTTCACGAATTCGGTGTAGGGCGGCAGGACGGGCGTCGGGACGGAGCCGAAGCCGAGCAGATGCTCGACGTCGGCGCCCTGCATCTCAAAGTACCCGGCATTGTGGAAGTAGCCGAGCCTCGCCGTGGCGCGGTCGAAGAGATTGACCGCGATCGTCGTCTTGGAATGGTCGGTGCGGTAGGTCACGCCCTGCGTGTCCGGCAGGAAGTGGGCGTCGACCTCGACGAGGACGATGCGGTCGCGGGCGATCTGCTCGTCGAGATGATCGACGAGCGGCCGGTAGATCGACAGTTCCTGCAGGTCGAGGCCGAACAGGGCGTCGAGGTCGCCGTTCGGGATCTTGAAAAAGGTGAACTGGTCGCCCTCGAAGTCCTGTGCCAGCGTCATCCCGAGAGCTGCCGCCGGCTCGCGGCCGAGCGTATGCAGGAGCTCGATGAAGAGATCCGTGTGGCAGTTGGTCTCCGGCCAGGCCCGTTCCGCATCATGCAGGGCATGGCGCGGATAGGTCGCGGCGTCGAGATTCGGGAAGACAGCGGCCATGGTCAGAGCCCCAGCGACTGGCGCACCGAGGCCGGCCAGCGCTTCACGTTGGTGCCGTAGTGCTTCAGCAGCGCCAGAATCACCCGCTCGTGGCCGAAGCCGACGCAGGCGGTGTGCGCCACCTCGTCGCCCTCGGTGGTCAAGCCGAAGGTCTTGCCGAAATGGTCCTGGTGATAGTTGAACGACAGGCAGGCCGTCGGGTTCTCCTCGCTCTCAATGGCGATGAGCAACTCGAACTTCAGGCGCTGGTCGCGCTGGTTCACGGCCAGCATCTTGCCCGTCCGGCCGAAGA
>CAZEZD010000031.1:0-238 GCA_964516115.1 uncultured Hyphomicrobiales bacterium | reverse complement strand
ACATCCACGGCGAAGGGCAGGCCGAGTTCGCCGATCATGGCTTGGCCGCGCTCCAGCCAGGCGGCGCGGAATTCGGTCACCTGATCCGGCGTGCCCATGCGGACGAACTCGCGCATGCGGAAGAATTGCTGGCGGGCAGGATCCTTCGACGGCTCATGACGGAAGCAGTAGGAGAGGAGGTCGAAGAGGCGGCCCTCGGCGGGCAGAGTGCCGCGCTTCGCAGCGGTGGGATAGAGCG
>CAZEZD010000030.1:0-15838 GCA_964516115.1 uncultured Hyphomicrobiales bacterium | reverse complement strand
CCGACATGGCCGTGAAGGTCAGCGGCATCACCATGTCGATGGCGAGGCGCTTGGGATCGGTCAGCAAGTGTCCGAGCGCGTGGCCGGGGATCGTCGCGAGCGTCCAGATCACCCACATGAACAGGCCGGCGCCGATGAAGACCCCCGCGTCCTGGCCGCCCTGGCCGTGGTAGCGCGAGCCGATGACGAAGTTGGCGTCCGTCAGCGCCGCGAGCCCGAGATGCACAGGGCCCACCGGTCCGCGTGAGAGCCAGGGCTGGAGGGATGCCCCCATCAGGAGGAAGCGCAGGTTCACCGCCATCGTCACCACCACGATGGCAACGATGGAGGACAGCGTGAAGGTCTCCGGCCAGAGCTGCAGGGCGAGAAGCTGCGAGGCTCCCGCATAGACCGAGAAGCTCATCAGCACGGCCTGGCCGAGGGTCAGGCCCTTCTCGGCGGAGGCGGCCCCCACGGCCGCCGCGAAAACCAGTACGGCGGGCAGCATCGGCACGCTCAGCCGCGCCCCCTCGACCATGCCGGCGACGGTGCAGGGAACGGGGCGGGGAGGGGTGGGAGCGGGCGCCTGCATCATGCCTTCGGGTTCTGGGTCCTTTGTCCCGTTCCGCGGCGCGCCGGTCCAGAGCGCCCGGCGCAGGGCGGTCGCGCCCGATGCGCAGAGGTCGCTTCAGGGGAACTCAGCCCAGCCGCTTGCGGAAGTGGAATTCCCAGCTGGCGCTGGCATCGGCGAGATAGCGCTCCACCGGTTCGCGGACGAAGCCGAGCTTCTCGTAGAAGCGATGGCCGCGCTCAAAGCGCGTATCGCTCCACAGCACGATCTCGCGGGCCCCGCCCGACCGCGCCAGCGCCTCGCCTTCGGCATAGAGCCTCTGCGCGAGGCCTGTGCCCCGTGTCTCGGCGGCCGCATAGACCTTGAACAGCTCTGCGGTTCCGGGCACCGGGGTCATCACCGCCGCCAGCGATCCGACAAGGCGCCCGCCGTCCTCGGCGACGAAGAGCCGGCCTCCCACCCGCTCATAGTGGCTGGCGGGAGCCTTCAGTTCGGGGAATTCCGACTCGATGAAGAGGCAGCCGGGATATTCGGCGAAGGTTGTAGCGATCAGCGCGGCGAGCGGGGCGCCGTCGGCATCGGTGGCAGGGCGGATGGTCATGCGGATGCGCTTCTGACGAGGGCGAGGGCGGCGGCGGGTTCGAGCGGCGCGGCTGTCCAGCGGGCTTCCACCGCGAGTGCGGCTTCGACCATGCGCTGGTAGCGGGCGCGGGGCACCTCGACGGCGCCGAGGGTCGCGAGGTGCGGGGTCACGAACTGGGTGTCGAGCAGGCGGAATCCGTCGGCCTTGAGGCGCGCCACGAGGTGGACGAGCGCCACCTTTGAGGCGTCGGTCTCGCGGTGGAACATGCTCTCGCCGAAGAAGGCGCCGCCGAGACTGACGCCATAGAGCCCGCCGACGAGCCGGCCCTCCCGCCAGGCCTCCACCGTGTGGCAGTGGCCCATGCGGAACAGCGCGCCGTAGAGGGAGCGGATGCGGGCGTTGATCCAGGTACTCTCGCGTCCGTCCGCGGGCGCGGCGCAGGCGTCGATGACGGCGTCGAAATCG
Organism: uncultured Hyphomicrobiales bacterium; assembly: GCA_964516115.1. GTDB lineage: Bacteria > Pseudomonadota > Alphaproteobacteria > Rhizobiales > Phreatobacteraceae > Phreatobacter. The sequence continues at coordinate 14,240 of CAZEZD010000030.1, read as the reverse complement.
CTGTCGATGCGGATCTCGAAGCGGCCGCCCTTCACGGTGCGTGCGAGCCGCGACGACACCATCAGCCCGTCCAGAGGGATGATGCCGCGCCGCTCCGGCTCCACCCAGTAGAGGCCGGGGTCGTCCGCGCTCTCGGCCATCGGGAAAATGCCGCAGGCATAGGCCTTGAGCAGCACCTGCGGGGTGATGGTCTGGTCGATGTCGTCACCGTGACGGGTCATTGCGGCGAGTGTAGCGATGGGCGGGTGGGGAGGCCAGCGTCAGGAGCGGGCTGTGCCCCTCGCCCTTCCCCGACGAAGCGGCCTATCCGATCGCCTTCTCGAAGCGGACCTCGCCGTCATCGGTGCGCCCGGTCTGCGACCAGCCCTGAAGACTGTAGAACCGCTCGGCCCGTGTGCCGGGGTCCGTCGAGAGCCATGCCCTGGTATGCCCGGCCGCCACAAGGTGCCGGCAGGCGGCGTCGAGCAGGTGGCGCGCCATACCGCGCCCCTCGCTGGCCGGGTCCATGAACAGCGCGAAGATCGATCCATTGCGCGGATCCGCCGAGGAGAAGCCGTGGATCCCGGCCTCGTCCTCGAAGACCCAGAAGGCGTCGCGGTCGATGAGATAGGCCACCGCTTCGGTGATCTTCTCCGGCCGCGACAAGACGTTCTCACGCACCCCCATGCGGATTTCGGTGATGCGCGGCAGGTCGGCGCGGGTGGCGGTGCGGATCACTGCTTCTCGATCCCGGCGACGCGCGCCGCCTCGGCCCATTTCAGCGCTTCGGCATTGACGCGGGCCGCGAGTTCCTCCGGCGAGGAGGGGGCGATCAGCATGCCGAGACGGTCGGTGAGGGTCGCCTTCACCTCGGCGCTGGCGGCGGCATTGCGCACGGCCTCGTTCAGCTTGTCGACGACCTCGTTCGGGACGCCGGCGGGCGTGAACAGGCCGAACCAGGCGATGAGCTCGTAGCCTTTGGTGCCGGCGGCCTCGTCGACGGTCGGCAGGTCCGGCATCTGCGGCGTGCGCTGCTGCGAGGTGACGGCCAGCGCCCTGACCGTGCCGCCGCGGATCTGCGGCAGCATGACGCCGAGATCGGCGGTAAACAGCGTGACGCGCCCGGCGATCAGGTCCTGCATCGCATTGGGTCCGCTGCGGTAGAAGACATGGGTCATCTTCATGCCGGTCATGGTCAGCAGCATCTCTGTGGAGACGCGCTGCGACGAGGAGGCCGAGGCGAAGGTCAGGTCGGTCCGCGATTTGGCGAGGTCGATCAGTTCGCGCAGGGTGCGGGCCGGCACGGAATTCGCGACCGCCACGATGAGCGGCACCGAGCACAGGAAGGACACCGGCTGGAAGTCCTTGTGCATGTCGAAGGGCACGTTGTTGAACAGCGCCGGCGCGGCGGCATTGGTCGAGTTGGTGCCGATCAGGATCGTGTAGCCGTCATTCGCCGCCTTGGCGACGGCATCGGCGCCGATCAGTCCGTTGGCGCCGGGGCGGTTCTCGATGACGATGCTCTGCCCCAGCGTCTTCGACATCTGGTCGGCGAAGGTGCGGGCGACGATGTCGGTGGCGCTGCCGGCGGCGAAGGGGACGATCGCCCGGATGGGGCGGTTCGGATAGGTCTGCGCTTCCGCGGCCTGCGGAACGAGCGCGAGACCGGCTGCGGCGGCAAGGCCGAGGCCGGCAAGGCACAGGGCAAGGGACTTGAGGCGGAACATGGGCGTCTCCCGTCATCGGATATCCGGGCGTCGTTTGCGCCCGTTGGTCGAGGCGATCTGTCTATCGCCTTCGGGAGCGAAGGCAAGCGCCTGTGCGACCCTGCATCGCGTCGCCTGCGTCTGACGGGCGGTCTATGGAAGGTCATGACCTCGCCGGCGCGCGCCCTCGCAAAGTGCTGTTTCGTCCGCCGCCGGTCCAGCCCGGGAGTGGTCGCGGCCCTGCTCGTCCTGCTGTCCGCCGGCATCCCGGCCGGGGCGCAGGAACTGTCGCCGGTCACCGTCGAGGATCCGGATGGACAACGGCTGGTCGAGCGCCTCCGCCGTGGTGGTTTGGTCCTCTTCTTCCGCCATGCCGACACCGCCGGAATGCCCTGCGATGTCTCGTTCCGTCTCGGAGATCGCGCCGGCCAGCGCGACATCTCGGCCCGCGGGCGCGAGCAGTCGCGGCGCATCGGTGAAGCCTTCGTCAGGCTGGCCATTCCTGTCCAGCGGCCCGTCCTCGCCGGCCCTGTCTATCGCGCCCGGGACACGGCCGAGGAGGCCTTCGGTGTGGCGGATGTCGCGGTCGTCGACGGGCTGACGGCGGATGACTTTGCCGGCGCGCGCCTTGCCTGGGTGCTCGATGAACATCGCCGCCTGATGGCGGAGCCGGTGGCCTCGGGGTCCAACCGCATCCTCGTCGGCCACCGCACCCCGGCGATCATGCTGTTCGGCGCGCCGGTCGGGGGCAGGGCCTTTCCGGAGGGCGCCGCCATCGTCATGGAACCGGCGCGCGCGCCCCGCATCCTCGGTATCCTCATGCTGGCGCCGATCCCCGGCGCGGGCTTTCACGGCTGCTGACGGGGGTTATAAATTCGATAATTCTCGAAATATCGATTGACGGCGATGCGCGCTGCCGGCATCATCGCATCATGGACATCCTGACACAGGCCAGCCGGCTCGAAGCTCTCGGCAACCCGACACGCCTCGCGATCTATCGCGCGCTGGTCCGGGCGGGTCATGCGGGCGCCCCCGTCGGCAAGCTGCAGGAGGCGATCGGCATCCCCGCCTCGACGCTCTCGCACCATCTCGCCAAGCTCTGCGCCTGCGGCCTCGTCGGACAGACGCGCGAGGGGACGGTGCTGCGCTGTCGCGCTCATTTCGACGTCATGGACCAACTCGTCGGTTTTCTCGTCAACGAATGCTGCGCCGACGCCATCGCACCGGCCTGCCGCACGGAGGCCTGTGCGTGAGCCCGCCTCTTCGGTTGGAACGCTTGCCCTATAATTCGAATAAACCAGAAATATCAAAGGAGACTGACATGACCCCGAACCTGCCTGTTGTCGTCCTCGGAGCGGGGCCGGTCGGTCTTGCCGCCGCCGCCGAACTCGCCGAACGCGGCCTGCCGTTCATCGTTCTCGAGAAGGGCCCGTCCGCGGCGAGCGCCATGACCGAGTGGGCGCATGTGCGCCTGTTCTCGCCCTGGTTCTTCAACGTCTCGGCAGCAGCCGAGCGGCTGCTTGCGCCGACCGGATGGCGTCGCCCGCCCGGCAATGGCCATCCGACCGGCGGCGAACTCGTCTCCCGCTACCTCGCGCCGCTGGCGGCGCACTCGGCGATCGCGCCGTCCCTGCGGACCGGAGCCGAGGTGATCGCGGTGGCCCGCGTCGGCACGGACCGGGTGCGTGACGAGGGGAGGCAGGCCCTGCCCTTCGTCGTGCGCTTCCGGGGTGCGACTGGCGAGGACGAGGTTCTGGCGCGCGCGGTCATCGACGCCTCGGGCACCTGGACGAACCCGAACCGGTCGCGGTCCGGCGCGCTCGGCGCGATCGGCGAGACCGTGCCGGCCGTGGCGCGTCATATCTCCTACGCCATGCCCGACGTGCGGGGCAGCGACAGGAGCCGTTTCGCCGGACGGCGCGTCGCCGTGCTCGGCGCCGGGCATTCGGCGATCGGGACGCTCGTCGATCTCGACCGCCTCGCCGCCGAGGTGCCCGGCACCGAGGTCACCTGGCTCCTGCGCTCCGATCATGCCGCAACCGCCTTCCAGGGCGGAGAGAAGGACCAGTTGGCCGCCCGCGGTGCGCTGACGACAGAGGCCGCCGCGCTCGCGGCATCCGGTCGGGTCGACATTCGCACAGGTGTCCGCATCGATCGTCTGCGCGAGGAGGCGGGCTCGCTCGACATCGTTACCGATCGCGGCGAGACCATCCCCGTCGACGAACTGGTGGTCGCCACGGGCTTTCGGCCGGACCACGGCATCGCTTCGGAACTGCGCCTGTCGCTCGATCCGTCGCTGGAATGCCCCGCGGTCCTGGCGCCGCTGATCGATCCGAACCAGCATTCCTGCGGCACGGTGCGGCCGCACGGCCACGCCGTTCTCGCCCATCCGGACGCCGGCTATTTCATCGCCGGCATGAAGAGCTACGGGCGCGCGCCGACCTTCCTGATGGCCACCGGCTACGAGCAGGTGCGCTCCATCGTGGCGCATCTGGCCGGCGACAGGGCGGCGGCGGACGATGTGCGTCTCGTCCTGCCGGAGACCGGCGTCTGCTCGACCGACCGGCGCACCGACGACGGACGGACCGTCGTCGGCGGCTGCTGCGGCAAGGCGCCTCCAGCCGTCCGCGTTGCGGAAATGCAGGACTGAAGCGCGAAGGCCCCGGATTGACCGGGGCCATTTTCCGCGTTCAGCATCCCGACTTCATCATGCGCGCATCCTTCCCCTTCATCATCACCGCCCTCGGCCTCACCCAGATCATTTCCTGGGGGACCATTTTTTACGGTATCTCGGTGCTGGCGAAGCCGATGATGGCCGAGCTCGGCTGGAGCTTCACCTTCATCTTTGCCGGCTTCTCGCTGTCGCTGCTGGTGGGAGGCATCGTGTCCAAGCCGGTGGCGCGATTGATCCAGCGCCGCGGCGGACGCTTCACGCTGACGCTCGGCTCGGTGGTCGGTGCCATCGGCCTCGGGATGCTGTCGCAGGTCAATGATCCGGTTGTCTATATCGCCGCATGGATTGTCCTCGGCTTCGCCTCGCGGCTCACGCTCTACGATGCGGCCTTCGCCACGCTGGTCGAAATCTACGGCATGCGGGCGCGCCGTCCCATCTCGGTGCTGACCCTGTTTGGTGGCCTCGCCTCCTCGATCTTCTGGCCGATTTGCCACTACGCCAACGAGGCGATCGGCTGGCGCGGCGCCTGGATGGTCTGCGCCCTCTCGGTGCTGCTCGTCTGCACCCCGCTCCATCTGCTGCTGCCGCGCTTCGGCGCCCCCATCGGCGGCTCCGAAGGCAACGGGGCCGCGGAGCCCGATCCGGAACCGCTGGTGCCCCTGGACCAGAAGTCCTTCGCGATCCTGATGCTGACCATCGCCATGGCCTGCAACTCCTTCATCACCACGGCCCTGTCGGTTCACCTCATCCCGGCGGTGGTCGCCATGGGCATGGGCGCTGCCATGGCGGTGTGGATCTCCTCGCTGCGCGGCGTGTTCCAGACCCTCGGGCGGCTTGCCGAGATTCTCTGGGGCAAGAACCTCGACCCGTTCCTGTTCGCCAACATCTCCACGGGAGTGATGGTCATCGCCTTCCTGCCGCTCGCCGTCGGAGGCGTCGCGACCCCCTTCTTCTTCGCCTTCAACGTCCTGTTCGGCATCTCGGTCGGCCTTGCCACCATCGTGAAGGGGGCGGTGCCGCTCGTCCTGTTCGGCAAGCACGGCTACGCCTCCGTCCTCGCGTCCATCGCGACACCCGGCCTCATCGTCACGGCGGCGGCCCCGACCGCCTATGCTGCGGTGCTGGACGTTGCGGGACCCGTTGCCGGCTTCTGGCTGCTCTTCGTCATCTCCATCGCCTCCTTCGGCGCGACGGCGGCCCTTGCATGGAGGTTCCGCCGTCGCCAAAGCTGAAGGCGGGGCGCGGACGATGATTCTCGAATTCTGGCAAGGTGCGGGCGATCCGGTGCGGGGACTGGCGGTGGTCGTGCGCGCCGTCGCCACGATCGGCGCCCTGGGGGCCGCAGGCTCCGCGCTGTTCCTCGTCTTTCTGAGCGAGCGGCTGACTGCAGACGAGGCGCGGGCGGCGCGGCGCTGGACCGTGGTCTTCGTTTTTCTCGCGCTGATCGGCGGCGCGGCCCTCTGGCCGTTCCGCGCCATCGAGCTCTCCGGCGCCCGCGAGGGCATGGCGCGCTGGCAACTCTATTCCCAGATCGCCCGGTCGGCCTTCGGCGAAGCCTCGCTCATCGTGGCGGCCGGGCTCGGCCTCGTACTGTTCTCCCGCGTGCGCGCCACTTGGGGCGCGGGTATCGCAACGGCCGGCGCGCTGCTGATCGCCATCGGGCTGGCGCTGTCTGGCCATGGCGAGGGGCATCGCATGCGGCAAGAGGTGCTGGCGCTCGGTGTCGTCCACGTCTTTGCCGCGGCCTTCTGGGTCGGCAGCCTGCTGCCCCTGCGCAACGTCGCATTGCGCCGCGATCCGCGCTCGGCGGCGGAGGCGATCCTCGCCTGGTCCCGTCACGCCCTGGTCTTCGCGGTTCTCACCGTGGCGGCCGGGTCGGTCCTGGCCCTCCTCTTCGCCGGGGCGCCCACCGCCTGGATTCGATCGGGCTATGGCGGGACGATGATCGCCAAGTCCGTCTTCGTCGCGGCCATGCTGCTCGGCGCGCTCGCCTGCCGGTTCAAGCATGTGCGGCTGATGGAGCGCGGCGACGTACTGGCCGGCGATGCGCTGCATCGCTCCAGCGGTCGGCAGTTCCTCTTCGCCCTGGTCGTGCTCTATGCGACTGCCGAGCTTGCCTCCGCCGAGTTGCCGGCGCTTTCCACGCGCTGACGTGTTTAGGACCATGGCTGACGATGAACGCCCCTATCGTCGCAATGTCGGTGTCGCGCTGTTCGACGCCCGCGGCCGGGTGCTGATCGCCCGCCGCATCGGCGACGACGGACCCGAGGTGATCGCGCCCGGCCATGAATGGCAGCTGCCCCAGGGCGGCATCGATCCTGGCGAGGACATCGAGGCTGCGGCGCTCCGCGAACTGTTCGAGGAAACCGGCGTCAGCAGCGCCGTCATCCTCGGCCGGATGGAAGGCGAGGTCACCTATGACTGGCCGCCCTACCATGGCCCGCCGCACCGCCTCGGCCGCTGGCGCGGGCAGAGCCAGACATGGCTCGCCTTCCGCTTTGCCGGCAGCGATTCGGAGATCGACGTGACAGGCGCGGCGCCGGGCGAGCCCGTCGAATTCGACGCCTGGCGCTGGGAGCGGCTGGAACGGATCCCCGCCCTCGTCGTTCCCTACAAGCGCCATGTCTATGAGCGGATCGTCACCGCCTTTGCGGCTTTCGCGGCGCCGGCGCCTCGATCATGATCTGGTCATGATGGCCGACGATGGTCGCGCCCTCTGCCGCATGCCCCACGGGACCCCTCCTGCCATGACCGACGCCGTCGCCCGCGCCTTCGAGGCCCTCGAGACCCATCGTCGCGCGCTGATGATGATGTCGCTGAGGGAGACCTTCGAGGAGGACCCCCGACGGTTCTCGCGCCTCTCCCTGAAGCTCGGTCCGATGCTGATGGACTGGTCGAAGACCCGCGTCGTGCCGGCTACCATGAAGCTGCTCGTCGATCTGGCCAAGGCGTCCGGCGTCGAGGAGAAGCGCGACGCCATGTTCGCCGGCGCGCGCATCAACACGACCGAGGACCGCGCCGTGCTGCACGTGGCGCTGCGCAACCTGTCCGGCGCGCCGATCCTCACCGACGGCCGCGACGTCATGCCCGAGGTCGCCGCCGAGCGTGAGCGCTGCTTCGCCTTCGCCGAGGCCGTCCGCTCCGGAGCGCTGCGCGGGGCGACCGGCAAGCGCTTCACCACGGTGGTCAATATCGGCATCGGCGGATCGGACCTCGGCCCTGCCATGGCGGCGCAGGCGCTCTCGCCCTATGCGAAGCGCGGCCTTGCTGTGCGCTTCGTCTCCAATGTCGACGGCGCCCATATCGCCGACACGCTCAAGGGGCTCGATCCCGCCCGTACGCTGGTCGTCGTCGTCTCCAAGACCTTCACCACCGTCGAGACCATGACCAACGCGGAGACGGCGCGGAACTGGGTCACGCAGACGCTCGGTGATGGCGCGGTCGGCCATCATTTCGCGGCGGTCTCGACCAATCTTGCCGCCGTCAACGCCTTCGGCATTCCCGAAGCCAGCATGTTCCGCTTCTGGGACTGGGTCGGAGGGCGCTACTCGGTCTGGTCGGCGGTCGGCCTCTCCCTGATGATCGCCGTCGGCCCACGCCATTTTACCGCGTTCCTCGCAGGCGCCGAGCGTGTCGACCAGCATTTCCGCACCGCGCCTCTCAGCCGCAACATGCCGGTCATCATGGGCCTGCTCGGCATCTGGCACCGCAATGTGTGGGGCTATGCCAGTCACGCGGTGCTGCCCTACGACCAGCGGCTCGCACGCCTGCCGGCGCATCTCCAGCAGCTCGACATGGAGAGTCTCGGCAAGAGCGTCGCGCTGTCCGGCAAGGCGGTGACGCGGCCCACCGGCCCGGTCATCTGGGGCGAACCCGGCACCAACGGCCAGCACGCCTTTTTCCAGCTTCTCCACCAGGGCACCGAGGTCGTGCCGGCGGATTTCCTCATCGCCGCCTCGCCGCACGAGCGCGGCCGCAAGCATCATGACCTCCTCATCGCCAACTGCCTGGCGCAGAGCCAGGCCCTGATGAGGGGGCGGACCTTCGAGGAAGCGCGCGACCAGCTCCTGGCCAGGGGCATGCCGCGGGCAGAGGCGGAGGCGCTGGCGCCGCATCGCGTCTTCACCGGCGACCGGCCGTCGACGACGTTCCTCTATCGCAAGCTCGACCCCGCGACGCTCGGCATGATCGTGGCGCTCTACGAGCACAAGGTCTTCGTCATGGCGGCGATCATGGGGATCAACGCCTTTGACCAGTGGGGCGTCGAACTCGGCAAGGAACTGGCGACGCAGCTCGAGCCGCTGGTCGCCGGCCGCAGCGCGGACATGCGCGGGCTCGATTCCTCGACCGCCGGCCTCATCCAGCACCTGAAGAAGCTGAGGGTCTGACCCTCAGCGCCCCAGCGGCTCGCCCACCCCGACCCGCTCGGTGATGAGGCCGTAATGCTCGACGCGCCGGTGGCGCTTGAAGTCGAAGATCGTGTCCTTGCCGAAGGTCGTCTCGTCGAGGTCGCAGGGGATCACCAGCACGCCGTCGTCCTCATGGTCGATCTCGCCGACGATCTTGCCGTTGGGATCGACGATGAGCGTGCCGCCCATGCAGTGATGGCCGTCCTCGGTGCCGGCCTTCGCCACCGCCACCACCCAGGTGGCGTTCTGGTAGGCGCCGGCCTGACAGGACAGGCGATGATGGAACAGGCGGTCCTCGATCTTCTCGTTGCCGCGCTGCGAATTGACCGACGGCGTGTTGAAGCCGAGCACCACCATCTCGACGCCCTGCAGTCCCATGACGCGGTAGGTCTCGGGCCAGCGCCGATCGTTGCAGATGGCCATGCCGACGAGACCACCCTCGAAGTTCCACACCGGGAAGCCGGTGTCTCCCGGCTCGAAATAGCGCTTCTCGAGATGCTGGTGGGTGCGTTCGGTGTCGAACTCGACATGGCCCGGCAGATGGGTCTTGCGGTACTTGCCGACGATGGTGCCCGCCTTGTCGACGAGGATCGAGGTGTTGAAGTGGTGGCCGTCGGGGGTGAGCTCGGCATAGCCGAAGCTCATCGCCATGCCGAGCGCCTTCGCCCTGTCGAACAGCGGCTGCGTCGCCGCGTTCGGCATGGAGGCCTCGAACCAGTGGTCCATCTTCGCGCGGTCTTCCTCGTACCAGCGCGGGAAGAAGGTGGTCAGGGCCAGCTCCGGATAGACGATGAAGGTCGCGCCCTTCGCCTTCGCCTCTTCCATCAGGGCGATCATCCGCGCGACGACGCTGTCGCGGCTGTCGGCCTTCTGGATCGGGCCGAGCTGGGCGGCGGCGACGGTGACGATGCGGGCCATGACGGTCTCCTGATGCAGGGCGGCGGTACGCGGGTCTCTCGCCGCGGGCGCTTGGGGCCTGGCGGCGAGGCGGGCGAATGCGGAACGGCGTGCCAGACCTAATCATGCCTGTCGGGGGCTTCTCAAGTTCGCGCTCGGCGGATTGTCGCTCCAGGGGCCGCGAGGCGCGGCATGGAAGCCTTGCGGCGGCCGGCTTTGACCGGCACCCTCGTTCTGTGCCATCGGCAGCGTTGAAACGCTCTCCCCTGACGAGGACAAAAGCCATGAAGGCGAACGGCATCGACCTTTCCACCGCCAGCGGCGTCTATGTCATCGCGGCGACGCCCTTCCAGGACGACGGCCGGATCGACGAGAAGTCGACGGATTCGATGGTCGATTTCTATCGCGCCTGCGGCTGCGACGGCATGACCATCCTTGGCGTCATGGGCGAGGCCCCGAAGCTGGCCGCCGAGGAGTCGGTGGCGATCTCGAAGCAGATCATCAAGCGCGCCGGACCATCCATGCCGGTGATCGTCGGCGTCTCGGCCCCTGGATTTGCCGCCATGCGCTCGCTCGCCCGCACCGTGATGGATGCTGGCGCCGCCGGCGTCATGATCGCGCCGCCCAACACGCTGCGCACCGACGACCAGATCCTCGGCTACTACAAGCAGGCGGTGGACGCGATCGGCGACGACATCCCCTTCTGCATCCAGGATTTCCCGCTGACCTTCTCGGTGGTGATGAGCCCCAAGGTCATCCGCTCGATCATCCAGGAGCTGCCCTCCTGCGTCATGCTGAAGCACGAGGACTGGCCGGGCCTTGAGAAGATTTCGACGCTGCGCGGCTTCGAGGCCGACGGCTCGCTGCGCCACGTCTCGATCCTCTGCGGCAACGGCGGCCTCTTCCTTGACTTCGAATGCGAGCGCGGCGCCGACGGCGCCATGACCGGCTATGCCTTCCCCGACATGCTGGTCGACGTGGTGAGACTGCAGAAGGCCGGCAAGCGCGATGCCGCCCACGACCTCTTCGACGCTCACCTGCCGCTCATCCGCTACGAGCAACAGCCGGGCGCAGGTCTCGCCGTGCGCAAGTATCTCCTGAAGAAGCGCGGCGTCATCGCCTCCGACGCCCAGCGCAAGCCGAGCGCCCCGCTTTCGGCCAAGGCGCGGGCCGAAGTGGACTACCTGTTCGACCGCCTGGCGAAGCTCGACGCCCGCGCCAAGGCGGCGTGAGGCGGCAGACGGACTGAACTCTTCGTGTTGAAGGGCCGCCGGGAGACCGGCGGTCTTTTGCTTTTGAGCCGTGCTCACATCGCAAGTGCGTCCTTCGAGGCTCGCCACCGGACGATGCTGTCGCATCGCCGGAGGCGCGCACCTCAGGATGAGGAGGGTCGTGAGTGGCATCGGCGTCAGGTGACGGTATGCGCTCCATCGTCATTCACCCGGGGTGCAAATCACCACCTCCCTCATCCTGAGGTGCGAGGCCGAACGGCCGAGCCTCGAAGGACGCACTTCGGTTGTGCAAGGCGCCACCGGCTTCGGCTTGTTGCGCACGGCGGGCACTGCGACAATGCGTGCATCATGGCCGATCCGATCCCCGTCACGCCCTTCCTCGACCTGAACCCGGACGACATCACCTACACGTTCGTGCGCGCCTCGGGCCCGGGCGGCCAGAACGTCAACAAGGTGTCGACGGCCTGCGAACTGAGGTTCAATCTCGCGTCCGCCGCGATGCCCCCCGACATCAAGGCGCGCCTCGTGCCGCTCGCCGGCTCGCGCCTGACCAAGGACGGCGTCATCATCATCCAGGCCGACCGCTTCCGCTCGCAGGACATGAACCGCGAGGATGCGCTGGCACGCCTCGTCGAGATGGTGGCCAAGGCGGCCGTGCGCCCGAAGCGGCGCATCGCGACAAAACCCACCCGCGCCTCGAAGGAGCGGCGGCTGGAGGGCAAGCAGAAGCGCTCCGGCGTCAAGAAGATGCGGCAGGGCAAGCCGGGGATGGAATGAGCGTGACGATGCAGGACCCTGGGTGCCACCGGGCGCAATCGTCGAACATGGCCGAAATCTAACGGATCAGCGTCACGCTGTCAAGGACAATAATCCTAAAACCCGATCGGTCGGCATGGTCTCTCACACCAGCCCCGCCGCCTTTGCGATCCGGTACTGCCCGGCAAAGGCCGCATCGGCCGGGGCCGTCTCGTGGGCGATGCCGAGCACGTCAAGCGCCTCCGCATAGCGCGCTGCCAGAGCCTCGCCGCCGACAATGACGACAGGTCCGCCGACATCCGGCGCGAAGCTCTGCGCCTCGGCGATCTCGGCCCCGATCAGCAGACCAGACAGCCGCTCGGCGGTCTCGTTCGCCGGGAAGTCGCCCATCAGGCTTCCCGCCCGCTGCCGGAACAGCTTGCCGAGGAGGCCCGCCCCGCCGTCCGCCGCGCCGATGGCCGCGCCCGCAGCGAAGGCCTCGGGCGACGGCGCCCAGTCCGCCGTCGTCAGTTTCAGCACGGTATGGTCCTTCAGGGCCGCGAAGGCGTCGCCCGTCATGGCGGAACGGAAGGCCGTGATGCGGCCATCCGCGACCCGCACCCACTTTGAATGCGTGCCGGGCATGACGGCGAGGCGCGTGCCCTTGAGATCGAGCCCGGCGATCTGCGTCTCTTCGCCGCGCATGACGTCCGGTGCGCCGTCACCATGGCGGAACGACAGTCCGGTCACGAAGACGATGCGGCGGCCCTTCGCCGTGGTCAGCCGCGCCAGCGCCCCGGCGAGGTCGTCCGCGCCGGCCGGGCAGCGGAGATAGGGCGTCTCGACCCATCCCGTGCGGCTCGTCACCATGCCGGAAGCGATCACCGGCAGGCCGCAGGCCGGGTCCCACCCGCCGATGGACCGTTCCAGGACAGCCTCGAAGTCGCGGCCGGGCACGGAGAGAAGGCCGTCCTGGTTCGCCATGCGGTCGAGGATGGCGCCGCCGCCATCCATCAGCGCGGCGCGAAAGGACGTGGTGCCCCAGTCCACCCCGATCAGACTGCCTTCGGCCATGTCGTCGCCTCCCGGAAGCGTCTTCCTGTGATCCTGCGGCCGCGCACAAGACCTGTCCCCTTGCCAGCACGGCCGTGGTCGCTTTAATCGCGCCCCGCACCTAGCACGAACCCTGTCATTCTCCAGCGCAGTTCATCGCTCATGTCCCATGACCTCGCCGTCGCCCGCGCCGCGACCCTCCGCCCGATCGCCGAGGTCGCCGCCGCGGCCGGCATTCCGGCCGATGCGCTGGAGCCCTACGGCAAGTACATCGCCAAGCTCGATGCGGATTACCTGAACAGCCTGAAGAACAAGCCAGACGGCAAGCTGGTCCTCGTCACGGCGATCAACCCGACCCCGGCCGGCGAGGGCAAGACCACGACCACCGTCGGCCTCGGCGATGGCCTCAACCGCATCGGCAAGCGCGCCGTCATCGCCCTGCGCGAGCCCTCCCTCGGCCCGGTCTTCGGCACCAAGGGCGGCGCCACCGGCGGCGGCAAGGCGCAGGTGCTGCCCATGGAGGCGATCAACCTCCACTTCACCGGCGATTTCCACGCCATCACCTCGGCGCACAACCTTCTCGCCGCCCTCGTCGACAACCACGTCTACTGGGGCAACTCCCTCGGAATCGACACGCGCCGCATCGTCTGGCGCCGCGTGCTCGACATGAACGACCGGGCGCTGCGCTCCATCGTCAACGGTCTCGGCGGCGGCGGCAACGGCTTCGCGCGCGAGGACGGCTTCGACATCACGGTGGCCTCCGAGGTCATGGCCTGCTTCTGCCTCGCCAGCGATCTCGCCGATCTCGAGGAGCGGCTGGCGCGCATCGTCGTCGCCTACACGCGCGACAGGAAACCGGTCACCGCAGGCCAGCTCAACGCCGCTGGCGCCATGGCGGCGCTGCTCAAGGACGCCATCAAGCCGAACCTCGTGCAGACCATCGAGGGCTCGCCGGCCCTCATCCACGGCGGCCCCTTCGCCAACATCGCCCATGGCTGCAACTCGGTCATCGCGACCCGCGCGGCGCTGAAGCTCGGCGACTACGTGGTGACGGAAGCCGGCTTCGGCGCAGATCTCGGGGCGGAGAAGTTCTTCGACATCAAGTGCCGCAAGGCGGGTCTGAAGCCGGACGCCGCGGTGATCGTCGCCACCGTCCGCGCGCTGAAGATGAACGGTGGCGTCGCCAAGGCGGATCTGGCGCGTGAGAACCTCGAGGCCCTGCGGGCCGGCATCGTCAACCTCGGCCGGCACGTGGAAAACGTCCGCGCCTTCGGCGTGCCCGTCGTCGTCGCCATCAACCATTTCACGTCCGACACCGAGGCGGAGCACCGGCTCATTGCCGACATCTGCCACGAGGAGTTCGGCGTCGAGGCGGTCCAGTGCCGCCACTGGGCCGAGGGTGCGGTCGGGGCCGAAGACCTCGCCCGCAAGGTCGTCGCGCTCTGCGAGGGGGGCACTGCCCATTTCCAGCCGATCTACCCGGACAGCCTGTCGCTCGAAGGCAAGATCCTCTCCATCGCCACCCGCATCTACCGCGCCGACGACATCGCCATCG
>CAZEZD010000029.1:0-15964 GCA_964516115.1 uncultured Hyphomicrobiales bacterium | reverse complement strand
CCATGCCGAGTTCGGCGAGAGCATCATGGCGGTGATCGAGCCGCAGCCGGGCGCGGAGATCGCGCCCGAGGCGCTGAAGGCGGAGCTCGCCACCCGCATCGCAGACTACAAGGTGCCGCGGCACATCGAGATCCGTCACGACCTGCCGCGCGAGGATTCCGGCAAGATCTTCAAGCGCCGCCTGCGTGATCCCTACTGGGAGGCGGCGGGACGGGCGATCTAGGAAAAGCCCAGCAGGGTCCTGACATCCGCGGGGCTCGCGCCCTGCATCCGCAGCGCCCGGAACCCCTCCGCCTGGTCGCTCTTCGCGAGCTTCTTGCCGTCCGGGCCGAGGACGAGCCGGTGGTGGCGGTAAAGCGGCGCGGGAAGCCCCAGGAGCTCCTGCAGCAGGCGATGGATGGCGGTCGCCTCGAACAGGTCCTCGCCCCGCACGACATGGGTGACGCCCTGCAGGGCGTCGTCGGCGACGACGGCGAGGTGATAGCTGGTGCCGAGATCCTTGCGGGCGAGGACCACGTCGCCCCAGCGCTCGGGACGGGCCTCCACCACGCGCACGGGTTCACCGCGCTCGTCTACCTCGGTCCACGACAGCGGCCCGCCGAGGCGCGCCATCGCCGCCGCCATGTCGAGCCGGATGGCGTGGGGCTCGCCGGCGGCGATCCGCGCGCGGCGCTCGGCTTCGGGTATCAGCCTGCCGGAGCCCGCATAGAGCAGGGCGCCGTCCGGGTCCGCCGGCCAGGGACTGCCGACCTCCGCTGCCCTGGCGGCGGCCAGCGCCTTCAACTCGCCGCGGCTCTCGAAACTCGGATAGACGAGCCCCATGGCGGCGAGGCGGTCGAGCATGGCGCGGTGGCCGGCCAGATGCTCGGACTGCCGCCTGCAGGGCACCTCGAACGGCACCCCGAGCCAACCGAGATCCTCGACCATCGCCGTCTCGAACTCGGGCCGGCAACGCTCGCGGTCGATATCCTCGATCCGCAGCAGCAGGCGTCCGCCGAGCGCTGCCGCCAATCTCTCGTTCTCCAGCGCGCTATGGGCATGGCCGAGGTGCAGGAGCCCGTTGGGGCTCGGCGCGAAGCGCAGGACCGGGACGTCCGGTTTCGGGTGGTGCACGGCGGCCATGGCTGAGCCTATGGTCGAGGGCGCGGGTCGACGCAAGACGGGACGGGGATGGGCATCGAAACGGAACAGGATCTTCGGACCATGCTGGCGTCGCTCTCGGCGCGATGCCCGATCATGGCGAGGCTCCATGCGGATCGCGGCATCCCGCCCCTGAGGCGGCGCCCCGCGGGGTTCGAGGGGCTGGTCCATGTCGTCGTGTTCCAGCAGATCTCGACGCTGGCCGCCCAGGCCATCTGGCGGCGGACACAGGAGGTGTTGGGCGGAATCACGCCGGAGCGGCTCGCCGCGGCGAGCGACGAGGACTATCGCGCCTGCGGTCAGTCCCGCCCGAAGGTGCGTACCCTCCGGGCCGTCGCCGCAGCAGTCCTCGACGGCACGCTCGACCTCGACAGCCTCCCGCTGATGGGCGCCGAGGCGGCTCATGCGGCCCTCGTCCGGGTGAAGGGAATCGGTCCCTGGACCGCCGACGTCTATCTCCTGACCTGCCTCGGCCATGGCGACGCCTGGCCGGCCGGCGACATCGCCCTGCAGGCCGCAGTGCAGGATGCCCTTGCCCTTCCCGCCCGGCCGGATGCCAAGGCCATGATCGCCATCGCTGAACGCTGGCGGCCACACCGGGCGGGGGCGGCCCGGCTTCTCTGGGCGCACTACGCCGTGCTCAAGGGCCGCGCTGCCGAACCCGCCACGACCGCGTGACCGACCGCGTCTTCGGGCTTCACAAGAGCGACACGATCCCCATAGTATCGGTCAGTGCCTGAATTCGCGGCTCGCGAATCGCCGAGCCGCCCGATCGCAAGGAGTTCATCTTGACGGTCGCCGTATCACCCGGGGCATTGCCGGTTTCGACCGCAATCTCTCCTGGTTCATGGCCGGCCCTGGTGCTCAACGCGGATTATCGCCCGCTGAGCTATTATCCCCTGTCGCTCTGGTCGTGGCAGGATACCATCAAGGCCGTCTTCCTCGATCGCGTCACTGTCGTCTCGACCTACGAGAAGGCGATCCATTCGCCGAGCTTCGAGATGCGCCTGCCGAGCGTCGTCTCGCTGAAGACCTATGTGAAACCGTCGCGCAATCCGGCCTTCACCCGGTTCAACGTCTTCCTGCGCGACCGCTTCCGCTGCCAGTACTGCGGCCATACGGAAGACCTGACCTTCGACCATCTGGTGCCGCGCTCCAAGGGCGGCCAGACGACCTGGGAAAACGTGCTGACGGCCTGCTCCCCCTGCAACCTGCGCAAGGGCTCGATGACACTGAAGGAATCGGGCATGCAGCTGGCGAAGTTTCCCTTCGCGCCGTCTGTCCAGGACCTGCACGCCAACGGCCGGCTGTTCCCGCCGAACTACCTGCACCAGAGCTGGATGGACTATCTCTACTGGGATACCGAGCTGGAGCCCTGAGGCTTCAGGCCGTCTCGCGCGGGCGGCTCGCCGCCGCCAGCGCCACCAGCGCAAGCGCCACCGAGATCAGCACGTTCCAGCCGGCGAGCGACAGGCCGAGGAAGCGCCAGGCGGCCACCGTGCAGTCGGCGAGCGGCTTGGCGTTCTGCAGGCTGCGCAGAAGGTCTCCGGGGGTTCGCGCCAGCGTCGTCGGCTGGGCGCAGGTCGTCGGGCCCTGCCAGAAGCCCCATTCGGCGCCGGCGTGATAGGTGCCGAGGACGGTGCTCCAGATCATCAGTCCGGCGAGGGCAAGGAGACCGAGGCGGACCACGGCCGTCGGCCAGCGGAGCCATGCAGCGAGGGCCACGGCGAGCGAGGCCGGGATGAGGATGTAATAGGGCACGCGCTGCTGGAGACAGAGGGGACAGGGCGGCAGCCCGACCACGAACTCGAAAAACCAGGCGCCGAGGATCGTGCCGATCGCCGCCGCCGTCAGGAACAGAGCGGCCGAGAGCCAGGGCCGGGATCGGATCGGATCGAACAGCATCATGCGGCCGGTTCTAGCCGCTCACGACGTTCTGTCCAGAGCGCCGGCCGCTCTGTATGGGTTTCGATTGACCCGACACGCCCCCTCGTCCATCACAATATCATGAGTCCGGCTGATCCGATCGCCCGCCCCCGTCGCGGCGGCGCCTACAGCGTTCCGAACCTCCTCACCTACGGGCGGGTGGTCGCCGTGCCGCTCGTGGCGGCCTGCCTGTTCGTCCAGGTCATCTATGAAGGCGGCATCTGGCTGCGCTGGGTGGCGCTCGGCATCTTCGTGGCGGCCGCCATCACCGACTATTTCGACGGCTACCTCGCCCGCGCCTGGTCCCAGCACTCGGCGATCGGCCGGATGCTGGACCCGATCGCCGACAAGTTGCTGGTTGGCATCGTGCTGCTGGTGCTCGCCGCCGACGGCACGATTCTCGGCTGGTCGCTGTGGGCGGCGATGGTCATCCTCGCCCGCGAGATCCTGGTCTCCGGCTTGAGGGAGTTCCTGGCGGAGCTGCAGGTCTCCGTACCGGTGACCCAACTCGCCAAGTGGAAGACGGCGCTGCAGCTCGTCGCCGTCGGCTTCCTCATCGCCGGGCCCGCCGGCGACCAGATCGTGCCGGGCGTGACGCTGGTCGGCGTGGCCCTGCTCTGGCTTGCGGCGCTCCTGACGCTCTACACGGGCTATGACTATTTCCGCGCCGGCGCCGGCCATCTCATCGAGGAGGACGAGCGGTGAAGATCCTCTATTTCGCCTGGGTGCGCGAGCGGATCGGCCGGTCGTCCGAGGAGATCGACGTCCCGGCGCAGGTCGTCACTGTCGCCGATCTCATCGACCATCTGATCAGCCGGGGCGAGGACTATGCCCATGCCTTCGAGAACCGGACGGTCATCCGCGCGGCGCTCGATCAAGTCCACGTGAAGCCCGATGCCGCGATCGCCGGAGCCGGGGAGATCGCCTTCTTTCCGCCCATGACCGGCGGCTGACTGCCACCATGACAAAGCCGGACGCACCTTCCCCCCGAAAGGTCAGTCGCCGTCGCCTGGTCGGCATCTTCGCCTCGCTGCCGATCATCGGTGGGGCCGGTGGCGCTGCGGCCTATACGAGCCAGCCCTATTATTCCGGGCCGGTCAGCGATCATTTCGACGGCACGCGCTTCTTCGATCCCCACGGCGCGCCGCCGAAGCCCTTCTTCGAGCTGCTGCGCTGGCAGTTCGGCGGCGACGAACGCGCCCGCTGGCCGGACGAATGGCCGCTGGAGCGCAGCGACACGCCGCCGGCCCGGGTCGAGGGCGACGAGCTGCGTGTCTCCTATGTGGGCCATGCCAGCGTCCTCCTGCAGACACGCGGCCTGAACATCCTCCTCGACCCCGTCTGGTCGGACCGGGTCTCGCCGGTCGCCTTCGCCGGCCCGAAGCGGGTGAACCGCCCGGGCATCGCCTTCGAGGCGCTGCCGAAGATCGACCTCGTGCTCGTCAGCCACGGCCACTACGATCATCTCGACGTCACGACCCTGTCGCGCCTCCACGCCGTCCACCAGCCGCGCGTCATCACGCCGCTCGGCCACGACACCATCATGAAGTCCCACGATGCGGCGATCCGCGCCGAGGCCCACGACTGGGGCGACCGGGTGGACATCGGCAACGGCATGGCGGTGCATCTGGCGCCGATGCGGCACTGGACGGCGCGCGGGCTCTTCGACCGCAACAAGGCGCTGTGGGCAGCCTTCGTCATCGAGGCGCCGGCCGGGCTCGTCTACCATATCGGCGACACCGGCTATGGCGACGGCCACCATTTCCGCGAGGCGAGGAAGCGCTTCGGCGGCTTCCGTCTCGCCATCCTCCCCATCGGCGCCTACGAGCCGCGCTGGTTCATGCGTGACCAGCACATGAACCCCGCGGAGGCCGTGCAGGTGATGATCGACTGCGGCGCGAAGCGTGCCATGGCCCACCACTGGGGCACAGTCCAGCTCACCAACGAGGGGATCGAGGCGCCGCGCATCGCGCTGGCGGCGGCGCTGGCGGAACGCGGCATCGCTGCCGACCAGTTCCGCGCCATCAGGCCCGGAGAAGTCTGGGAACTGCCGGTCTCGGAAGCCTGATCGCTACTGGATCTGCAGGCCGCGCAGCAGGCGCTCGATGTAGTCCATCTCCACCTGCGGCCGATCCTGCTCCGACAGGCGGCGGCGCAGTTCCTCGAGCACGCGCTGGGCCCGCTGCGCAGCCCCCTCGCCGGCATTGGGAATGCGCACGTCGGAGTTCTCGTTGGCCTCGCGGCCGCGCGTCGGGCGGCCCAGCGGGTCGTAGTCCTGCTGACCGGCCTGGCCGAGGCGGCCGGGCTGACCCTGCGGCCCGCCGGGCTGGCCGGGACCCTGTCCCTGACCCTGGCCTTCCTGCATCTGCTGGGCGAGACCCTGGGCTCCCCGCTGCAGGTTGCGCAGCGCACGGCCCTGGGCGTCTGTCGCGCCCTGACCATTGCCGCGGCCGAGCGCTTCCTCGGCCTCGCGCATGGCGCGGCCGGCATTGCCCATGCCCTCCTGCGCCTGACGACCGGCCTCGGACTGGCCCTGCCCTTCGCCCTGGCCCTGCTGCCCGAGCTGTTCGCGGAGCTGGTCGAGGAGTTCGCGGAGCTGGCGCTGCGCATCGCCGAGCTGATCGAAGTTCGGCGGCCCTTCGCCCTCCTCGTTGCCGGCACCGGGTTGCGGCTCGCCCTGCTGACCCTGTTGCCCCTGCTGGCCGCGCTGACCCTGCCGCGGCTGCTGCTGGCCACGCTGGGCACGGCGCTGTTCCTGGTTGCGTCGGAAGGTCTGGTCGCGCAGCTGCTGCTGGCGGCGGATCATGTCGGCGAGCCGGTCCAGCGGGCTCTCGCCCTGCTCGCCGTTCTCACCCATCTCGCCCTGCTGTTGCTGCTGGCGACCGGCCTGCAGGCCCTGGAGCATCTGCTGCAATTCCTGCATCAGGCGCTGCGCCTGATCGCGGGCGCCGTTGCGGGCGAGTTCCTCGATGCGATTGAGCATGTCGCGCAGGTCCTGCGGGCGCACCGAGCGGGAGTTCTGGTCCCGCTGCGCCTGCTGCTGCTGGCGCCCGTCCTGGCGGTTGCGCATCGCCTGCTCGGTCAGCTCGCGCATCAACCGGTCCATGGCCTGGCGGAGATCCTGCGACAGCCGCCGGATCTCTTCCTCCGAGGCGCCGCGCTCGATGGCCTGACGCAGCCTCTCGGCCGCCTGCGAGACGGCGCGTTCGGCCTCGGAGACGTCGCCATCCTCCATCCGCACGGCGATGTCCCAGAGATAGGCGATGACGTCGCGCAACGCGTCGTCGTTGCGGGCACGCACCAGGCGGAAATAGGCCGTCCTGAGGCCGAGATAGACCGGCGGCTCCATGCCGAAGCGGTCGGCCGCGGTGGTCAGCGCCTCGAGCGCCCGGGCGACGCGTGGCGCCGCGTTGGCGTCGAGCGCCAGGATCTGCCGCTGCTCGACGAGGGCGCGCGGGATGGGCTTGGAGAAGGTGCGCTGCGGCAGCGTGCCATGGGCCGTGTCGGAGAAACCTTCGTTGCCGGCATCGTCCACGGCCCGCAGCTTCACCGCGACCTGGAGGCCGGCGAAGGGGTGCTCGGCGAAGTCGCGCGCAGTCTGGCCGCTGCCCGACCGGGTTCGGGCCTGCGGCATGGTCAAGGGAATGGCCGGCAGCTCGGCGAGAGGCCGCGCCCCCTCGCGCTGCAGGGCGAGGGCGGAGGGGGCGAGCGACAGCCTCGCCTCGGCGTCCTTCACCCCGTAGTCGTCCTCGACCTTGTAGGAGAGGACGAACTGGTTGCGCCGGTCGGTCTGCGGCTCGCGCTCGAAGGCGATGGCGGGCGCCCGGTCGGCGATGGCCTCGAAGCGCCAGCTGAGCGGGGCTGCCCCCTTGCCCTGTACCGAAAGCCCGCCGTCCTGCGCCACGGTCCAGCGGGTCTCGGCGAGCGGACCCTGCGGCGCGGTTGCGGTGGCCGACGGGCGTTCCGGCGCCGGGGCAGCGGCAACGCCGCCCTCCGGCTTCACGTCAATCTCGCTGAGGCCGGCGACGCGCAGGGTGACCACCGAGCCCGCCGGAACCCGGAAGGTCTCAGTCTCGGCGCCGGGCTGCGGCGCCTCGCCGGAACGGCGCGTCGGCAGGATGACCGGCGGGCGCCCGGTATAGGAGGGCGGCGTCACCCAGGCATCGATGCGGTAGTTGACCGGCACCGGCGGGGCGCGCCAGTCGAAGGCCGTCATGAGGCGGGCCGTGCGCTCGTCGCCGGCGAGGAAATAGGCGGGGACGATGAGCAGCAGGGCGAGGGCGCGGATGGCGTAGCGGTCGAGGCCGGCCATGCGCGGCGAGGGCAGGCCGGTGCGCAGCCGCCCGGCTGCCGCGGCGACGCGCGTGCGATGCTCCTGCCAGAGGGCCTTGGCAAAGGGATCGTCGCGGGTCGCGAGATTGTCGGCGAGGGCGGTGGCCGGGCGGTGACCGCCCTCGGTTTCCCGATCGATGCGCCGGAGCGCGTCGCTGTCGGTCGGCCGGCGAATCGTCAGAAGCGGCCAGGCCGCTCCGAACAGCAGGGCGAGGACGAAGAGAACGCCGCCGAAGCGCGCCCAGTAGGGCACAACCTGCCAGAAGCCGAGCCAGGAGACGGCAAGGACACCGCCGAAAATGCCGAGGAAGAGGACAAGGCGCGGCCAGACGCGCTCCCACAGGAGGACCATCCGTGCGCGGTCGATCGCATGACCGAGGGCGAGATGGTGTTCGTTGGGGGCCTGCGGCCGATCCCTGTCCATGCCGTCGGTCAATATCCGCTCCGGGTCGGGGTCTCCTGCACTGCACAGGCTAACACCCTGCAGTCGAAAAACCACCATTTCATGGCGGACATACGATCACGGATCGGTGCACGGCGTCACGCCCCGCCGACGACCTCGGCCAGTCTGGCGAGGTCGACATTGGCGCCGCATGCGAGGACGCCGACACGCTCGCCGGGTTCCGGGCGATAGGCGCCCGAGACCAGCGCGGCGAGAGCGGCCGCGCCGCCCGGTTCGCTCGCCGCCCGAAGGCCGAGCCAGAGCCGCCTCTGGGCGTCGCGGATGGCGTCGTCGGAGACGAGCACGACGCTGTCGACATAGCGGGCGGCCGTCTCGTGGACGCGGCCGAAGACGTTGCGGGCGCCGAGCGAATCGGCGGCGATCGAATCAACCTCGACATCGACCGGGCCGCCGGCCGCCAGGGCCGCCTGGAGCGCGCGGGAGCCTTCGGGTTCGACGCCGACCACCTTCACCCGCCGCTCGAACCAGCGGGCGATGCCGGAGATGAGGCCGCCGCCGCCGACCGCCACCAGAACGGTGTCGAGGCCGCCGGCATCCTCCTCCCATTCGAGGCCGACGGTTCCCTGCCCGGCAATGGTCGGCCATGCGTCATAGGCATGGACCGAATGGGCGCCGGTTTCGGCCGCATAGGCCTCGCAGGCCGCCAGCGCGTCGGAATAGCGGGCGCCGCCGACGACCAGCCCCGCCCCGGTCTCGCGGATGCGGGCGATCTTCGCCGGAGAGGAGATCTCGGGGACGAAGATGCGGGCGGGAATGCCGAGGGTCGCCGCGGCATGGGCGACGGCGATGCCGTGATTGCCGCCCGAGGCGGCGCAGACGCCGGCCTTCGGCATGGTGCCGCCGAGGAGGGTGTTGAAGGCGCCGCGTGCCTTGAAGGTGCCGGTGACCTGCAGGAATTCGAGCTTCATCGCTACCGGCACCGGCGTGCCGAAGGTCGCGGCGGAAAGCGGCATGGTCGGGGTGCGGCGGATGTGGCCGGCGATGCGGGCATGGGCGGCGCGGATGTCGTCCGTCGTGATCATGATGCGTCCTCGGGCAGGCGGCGCAACGGAGCCTGTGCAGCCTTTCCGGTCAAGCCCAGATGGCGACAGGCAGGCCATGCGCATCGCAGCCGGGCGGATCGGGGAAGGGGCGAGCCTGACCCGCCAGCAGGCGCCGGGCGACGAGGGCGTTCACGGCGGCATCGAGAAGATCGTCAAGACCGGCACCGCGCGGAGCCTGCGACAGGAACGCCTCGTCATAGCCGGCCGCGACCAGCAGGTCGCGCCGCAGCGCGAGGCCCGGAGGGTGGCCGCGCGAGGACACCTTCTTCGGCGAGGGCAGCGGCCGCTCGCCGTTGAGACGCCAGAAGGCGACCTCGGGATGGACCTCGTGGACGCGCGCCATGAGGGCAGGGTCGCTCCGCAGCAGCGCGTCGATCTCGCGCATCTTGGGAAACAGGAAGAAGGCCTGCTTGGAGACCTTGCGCGGGGGATCGGAGGTTTCCAGCGCCAGCCGGCATGCCTCGCCATAGTCGGCGGCGAAGACGGCGGCGCGCGAGGGAACCGAGAAGACCGAGGACTGGCGCTCGCCGAGGAGCGGCCTGACGAGCTGTTCCGGCCCCCGGCCACCGGGGCCGGCACGCTCGGGCAGGCCGATCGCCATATCGACGGCGATTTTTTCGGCGCCCTTCGCCAGTTCGGCGATATTGCGCGTTATCGTAACGCATGGCGTCAGCGGACCGGTCGCTGCGATGGTCACCGCGATCCATCCGGCGGGGCACCCGTCGACGCCACGCACCAAGGGCCGCTCCCCGCCGGAGTCGGGCATCACCTCGTTCGGGATGGGCATGATCCGCCTCCTGCGTCGCCTCGTCCTCGTCGCCGCCGCGCTGGCCGTGCTGACGCTCGTGCTGACGCTTCTCTATACGGTCGTGACGCCGATCTCGACGCGCATGGTCTGGCGGGTGGTGACGCTGCAGGGCTACACACGCAGCGTCGTACCGATGAGCGAGGTGGCCCGCGCCGTGCCGGCCGTGCTGATCGCCTCGGAAGACGCCCGGTTCTGCAGCCACCGCGGGGTCGACTGGCGCGAACTCAGGGCCGTGATCGAAGACGAGGACGGCCCCTCGCGTGGAGCCTCGACCCTGCCGATGCAGATCGCCCGCAATCTCTTCCTCTGGCAGGGCGACACCGGCATCACCGCCATGCTGCGCAAGGGCCTGGAGATTCCGCTGGCGCTGATGATCGATCTCGTCTGGTCGAAGCGGCGGATGATGGAAATCTACCTCAACATCGCAGAGTGGGGGCCGGGCGGCGAGTTCGGCATCGAGGCCGGCGCGAGGCGCGCTTTCGGCAAGCCGGCCAGCCGCCTGACCATGAGCGAGGCGGCGATCCTCGTCTCCATCCTGCCGAACCCGCTCCGCCGCGACGCCCGCGCGCCGGGGGCGGGCGTCCGGCGCAAGGCCGCCGTCATCGCCCGTCGCGCCGGCTCGGCCAATCTCGGGTGTCTGCGGATGACGCCGTCCTGATTCTCGCGGGTGGACGCAGGGCCGGAACCGCGCTTCTAATCGGCCTCATGCGCCTCGCCCTCATCCTGTCCGTGACCTGCCTGCTGCTCGCGCCCGGCGCGGCCGCCATGGCGCAGGCTCCGACCCCACCCGACACCGCCCAGTTGGAGCGGGCGGTCGGGGCATGGGAACTGTCCAATCCGGCCGGCAGCCGCAAGTGCGCCGTCACGTTCAGGCCTGAGCGATCGGGTCCGGGCCGCGCCGTGGCGCTTGCCGAGGGCTGCGCGGAGACCTTTCCGGCGGTCGGCGCCGTGGTCGCCTGGACCATTGCGCCGAACGGGGCGATCCGCTGGCTCGACCGCGCGGGACAGCCGGTTTTCGACTTCGAGGAGACGGAGGTCGGCATCTTCGAATCGCTCAGGCAGGGCGACTCGACCGTCTATTTCCTCACCAGCCTCACGCTTGCCGGGAAGGCGCTCCCGACCGCCGACGAACTCCTGGGTGGCTGGAACCTCGGCCAGCCGCGCGGCCGGGCCCTGTGCGCGCTGACGCTCAAGCAGGAGCTCGCGGCCGGCGCGGGGGCCCTTGAGCAGCGCTTCGCCATCGAGATCGGGGCGGGATGCGAACGGTCGATCCTGGCGCTCGGCCTGGCGCACTGGCGGCTGGAGCGTGAGCTTCTGGTCCTCGGCGGACAGGCGGGCACCCTGTCGTTCAAGCGCGAGGAGGACGGCCGCTGGAGCAAGACCCCGGCCGACAACCGGCCGCTGGTCCTCGCAAGGCCCTGATCCCGCTGGCCCATACCGCCCGAATTGGGGAGTGGCATTCGGCCCGACAATTTCGTCCACTGAAACGGTGCTTCGTCCGCGGTCCGATGCGGGCGCCCCTGGAGGACATGCGATGACAGCTGCGGCCGCCGACGCCTCGGTACGGGTGGAGAGGGACGGCGCCGTCGCCACCCTCGTCCTCAACGAGCCGAAATCGATGAACGCCATGTCCGCCGGCATCAAGGCGGGCATCGAGGACAGTCTGCCGGGACTGCTCGCCGATCCCGAGGTGCGCGCCATCGTCATCACCGGAACGGGCAAGGCTTTCTGCGCCGGCGGCGACATCCGCTCCATGGATGATCGCGGCACGCTCTCGGTGAAAACCCGGATGACGCGCACCTACCGGTGGCTCATTCCGCTGCTGACCGCCGACAAGCCGATCATCTGCGCCGTGAACGGCGCTGCCGCAGGCGCCGGCCTGTCGCTGGCGCTCACCGGCGACATCATCCTCGCCTCGCGCGATGCCCGCTTCAAGGCGGGGTTTCCGGGCCTCGGAGCGGCGGCCGATCTCGGCCTCGCCTATACGCTGCCGCGCGCCATCGGCTACCAGCGCGCCAGCGACATCCTGCTGACCAACCGCGAGGTGTCCGCCGAGGAAGCCCATGCCATGGGCCTCGTCGCCAGATTGACCGAGCCGGAGTCGCTGATGGCGACGGCCATGGAGACCGCCCGGGCGCTCGCCAGCGGCCCGACCGTGTCGCTGGCGCTGACCAAGCGGCTGCTGCGCCGGGCCTACGAGCTGCCGATCGAGGGCTTTCTCGAGTTCGAGGCCATGTCGCAGGTCGTCGCCTTCGGCAGCGCCGATTTCGCCGAGGGCGTCGCCGCTTTCAAGGGCAAGCGCAAGCCGGACTTCCGCGGCCGCTGACCGGCGCGCCGCCAAACAAGAAGACGAGCGAGAGGGAGAGACCCATGACGACGATGTTCAAGGACGGGCTTCTGAGCGGCAAGCGCATCCTGGTGACCGGCGGCGGCACCGGGCTCGGCAAGGAGATGGCCGAGGACTACCTGCGCCTCGGCGCGACCGTTCATATCTGCGGCCGCCGCAAGGGCGTGCTCGACGATACCGCAAGGGAGCTGATGGACCGTCGCGGCGGCAAGGTCATCACCCATTCCGTCGATATCCGCGTGGCACAGGCCGTCGACGAGATGATCGAGGAGATCTTCACGGCAGGGCCTCTCACCGGCCTCGTCAACAATGCGGCCGGCAACTTCGTCAGTCCGACCAAGGACCTGTCGCCGCGCGGTTTCGATGCCATCGCCGGCATCGTCTTCCACGGCTCGTTCTATGTGACGCTGGCCTGCGGCAAGCGCTGGATCGCCGGCGGGCACAAGGCCTCCGTCATCTCCATCCTGACGACCTGGGTGTGGAACGGCGGGCCGTTCACCGTGCCCTCCGCCATGTCCAAGGCCGGCATCAACGTCATGACCCAGTCGCTGGCCGCCGAGTGGGGCCGCTACGGCATCCGCCTCAACTGCATCGCGCCCGGCCCCTTCCCGACCAAGGGCGCGTGGGAGCGGCTCAATCCCGGCCTCGCCGCCGAGGAG
This sequence comes from uncultured Hyphomicrobiales bacterium, assembly GCA_964516115.1. GTDB lineage: Bacteria > Pseudomonadota > Alphaproteobacteria > Rhizobiales > Phreatobacteraceae > Phreatobacter. Next base: position 3,246 of record CAZEZD010000029.1, on the reverse strand, counting down.
GACAGGGGCCGCGAGGGCAGCCCCATGGGCCGCAACGGCGAGATGCACGAGCTGAAGAACCTCGCCACCTTCCTGATGGCCGATGGCTGCGAATATCTGACCGGCCAGACCATCGCCATCGACGGCGCGCGCTACAACGCCACCGGCGGCAACTTCTACAACCTGTCGAAGCTGTCGGATGCGGAATGGCAGGCGATGAGCGACATGATCCGCGCGGCCAACGAGAAGGACCGCGCCAGCCGGACCGCATGACCCGGCAGGCTGAAGCGCGTCAGGACAGACGGCGCGCTTTGTGATGTTATCCGAACGGATTCCGGGACGCTCTGGCGCTCCGTGGTGATCAGGAACCCGACATGCCTTCGTTCGAACCCGTCATCGCGCTGTCGCGCGGCCTCGAAATCCTCCGCGTGCTCAATGCCGAGCGCCGCTCGACCGTCGGCTCGCTGCACAAGGCGACGGGCCTCAACAAGGCGACCATCGTGCGCATGCTGGAGACCCTCGAACACGAGGGCTATGTGATGCGCGACGCCGATCGCACCGAGTATCTGCCGACCGGCCGCTGCCTGCTGCTCTCCCACGGCTACGACCAGCACCTGTGGATCGGCGGGGTTGCCGAACCGATCATGCACGAGTTCCGCAAGCAGATCGGCTGGCCCTCGGACATCGCCATCTTCGACCGCGACGCCATGATCGTGGCGCAGACGACGCGCGAACCGGGCTCGATGCTGTTTTCGCGGCGGCCGGGCTTCCGCTTTCCGCTGCTCTCCACCTCCATGGGCCGGGCCTATCTCGCCTTCTGCCCGCCGGAGCAGCAGGAGCGCATCACCGCCCTGCTCGCCGCCATTCCGGGCAAGTCGACCGATCTCGCGCGGCAGCCGAAGAAGCTCGCCCAACTGCTCGCCGACGTCAGGGAGAAGGGCTATGCACTGATGGACGAGTCCTACAGCCAGCACGTTTTCGAGGGCCGGGTCTGGGCCATGGGCGTTCCCGTCCGCGACGGCGACGAGGTTTTCGCCTCGATCAACATCATGATGCTGCACGGGGTCATCTCGGTGGCGGACGCGGTGAAGGACTTCCTCGGTCCCCTGCAGGACACCGCGACCCAGATCGCATCCGCGCTGACCGACAAGTTCCGCGCGACGCTGTGGGCGCCGAGCGGCGCGAAGGCCGACTAGCCGAAGGGCAGAGGTGCCTTGGCGATTTCATCGATTGAAACACGGTTTCACGCATTTGACGGCCGTCGAAGGTCATGAGACCCTCGGGGCGGGTCCGGACCCTCCGCGCTGGAACGCCCGCAACGACCAGAACAGGGGCGGCAGCGCGGGGCCTGGAACCTCACAAGAGACGCACCGTCCAGAGGAAACGACCATGCCCTTTCTGATCACCCGCCGCGGCCTGCTGGCCGCCGGCGCCGCAGTTCCATTGGCAGCCCCGCGAATCGGCCAGGCACAGGCCTCCACCTGGCCCAACAAACTCGTGAAGATCATGTGCGCCTTCCCGGCCGGGGGCATCACCGACGCCTATGCCCGTGCCTATGGCGACTACATCCAGCAGAAGACCGGGCAGACGGTGGTCGTCGAGAACCGCGTCGGCGCGGGCGGCAGCATCGCGGCGCAGGCCCTGAAGAGTGCGCCGGACGACGGCCACACGCTGATGATCACCATTTCCTCGACCATGCTCGGCAACCGGGTCATGTTCAAGAACCTGCCCTACGACCCCGACAAGGACTTCTCCTTCCTCGCCATCATGTCGACGGGCCACCTGCCGCTGGTCGCCCAGAAGTCGACGGGTGCGAAGTCCATCGCCGAGTTCGTCGACTATGCGAAGAAGAACCGCACGAGCTTCGGCTCCTATGCGGCCGGCTCCTTCGCCCACATCGTCGGCGCCGAGCTGAACCGGCGCTTCAACCTCGACATGACCATCGTCCACTACCGGGGCGAGGCGCCTATGTGGCAGGACCTCCTCACCGGCAGTAGCCAGGTGGCGATGGGCAGCTACACCGCGTCGAAGGGCGTGCTGGACACCGGCGCGGGGACGGCGATCGCCGTTCCGACGACGCGGCGCATGAAGACGCTTCCCGACGTTCCGACCTATGCCGAGCAGGGCCTGACCGACAAGGTCTTCGACCTGATGAGCTGGGCGGGGTTCTTCGGCAAGGCCTCCATGCCGCCGGAGATGGTGCAGCAGATCTCCGACCTGATGGTGGAGGCCGGCAAGACCGAGCGGATCCAGCGGCTCACCGCCACCTTCGGCATCGACGACGCCGCGCAGGATCACAAATTCTTCCGCCACATCTACGAGACGCAAGGGCCGATCTGGCTCGAGCACGTCAACAAGCTCGGCATCACGCCGAGCTGATCCGTCACGGCGCCGGTCCGGGGTCGCCTCAGGCGACCTCGGCGAGGCCGTTGTTCAGAACGACGATGTCGCGTTCGACGACGCGGGCGCGGAAGGAGACCGACGATCCGCTGCGCCAGATCTCGGTGCGGATGGTCTCGCCGGGCAGAACGGGCGCCGAGAAGCGCACGTTGAACCGCCTCAGGCGCGCCGGATCATTGCCGCAGCAGGCCTTCAGGACGGCGCGGCCGGCGACCGCATAGGTGCAGAGGCCATGCAGGATCGGCCGCTCGAAGCCGGCGACCGCCGCGACGTCCGGATCGGCGTGCAGAGGATTGTCGTCGCCCGACAGGCGGTAGATCAGCGCCGCCTGCGGCAGGGTCTTCAGATTCACGGTCTCGTCGGGCGCCCGGTCGGGCAGCGCATGCGGTTCCGGCGACGGCCCGGACGGGCCGCCGAAGCCGCCCTCGCCGCGAATGAAGGTGGTCGAGGTGAGGGTCGCCAGCAGGTCGCCGCTCGCCTTGTCGATGACGTCGCGGTCGGAATAGAGCAGCGCGCCCTTGCCGGGGCCCTTGTCGACGATCTCGGTGACGCGGGTCCGGCCGATGACCGTGCCGCTCGCCGGCAGCGGCTTGTGGATGACGAGGCCCTGCTCTCCATGCAGGATCTTGCGCCAGTCGACGCCGGTCTGCGGGTCCTTCAGCCAGAAGCCGGGATAGCCGAGCACCACGGCCATGGTCGGCAGGGCCTTCAGCCCGTCCTCATAGACGAAGGGCAGTTCGCTGCGGTCCATGGGGTCCGCGCCGCAGCCGACTCCAAGGGCATAGAGGATCGTGTCCTTCGCCTCGTAGCGATGCTCGAGATCGGGGAAATGCCAGTTCTTCAGCTTCTGGTAGTCGATGGCCATGG
>CAZEZD010000028.1:0-15986 GCA_964516115.1 uncultured Hyphomicrobiales bacterium | reverse complement strand
CCTTCATGTAGAAGAGCGTGTAGCCGAAGGGGGGCGAGATATACCCCATCTGGATGGTGATGGCGTAGAGCACGCCGAACCAGATCTCATCGAAGCCGAGGAATTTCACCACCGGAATGAAGACCGGGACGGTCAGCAGGATGATGCCGATCTCGTCCAGCACTGTGCCGAGGAAGATCAGGATCGCCATCATCACCAGCAGGATCACGATAGGGGCGACGTCCATCGACTTGATCAGGCCGAGCAGCGTATCCGCGCCGCCGAGGCCGGTGAAGATAGCGACATAGGCCTTGGCGCCGATGGTGATCCACAGGATCATCGCGGTCGCCTTGGCGGTGTCGATGGCGGAGGAGACGAGAGCCTCCTGCGTCAGCCGTTTCTCCATCGCCGCGGCGATGAGGGCGCCGAGGACGCCAACGGCGGCCGCTTCCGTCGGTGTGGCGACGCCGAAGAAGATGGAGCCGAGGATCATCACGATGATGAGGGTCGGCAGGATGAGCGAGGTAAGGGCCGCGAGCTTCTCGGCGAGCGGCACGTCGCCGGTGTCGTCCGAAAGCGGGGCCATCTCGGGCTTCAGCCACGAGATCACGACGATATAGCCGATGTAGAGCGTCGCCAGGATGAGGCCCGGCACGATGCCGGCCATCAGCATCTTGCCGATCGAGACCTGCGCCGTGATCGCATAGACGATGATCAGCACCGACGGCGGAATGAGGATGCCGAGCGTTCCGGCCGCGCAGATCGTGCCGGTGGCGAGTTCCGGCGAATAGCGTCGCCGCAGCATCTCGGGCAGGGCCAGCAGGCCCATGGCGGTGACAGCCGCGCCGACCACGCCCGTCATCGCCGCCATGATGACGCAGATCACCACCGTGCCGATGGCGAGGCCGCCGCGTAGCCGTCCGAACCACAGTTCCATGGCGCGGTAGAGCTTCTCGATGATCCCCGATCGCGACAGCAGCGCCGCCATCAGGATGTAGAGCGGGATGCCGAGCAGCGCCTCCGACTTCATCGTGTCGAAGATCTGCAGGACGAGGATGACCACCGCCTGCGGGTTCCACAGCGTGACCGTGATGACCAGCGACAGCCCGCCGAGGACGAAGGCGATGGGCAGGCCCGTCATCATGAACAGCGTCAGCCCGCCGAACATGATGACGAGGATGGCGGTGGAGGAGAGGGCCGGCGTCATGACGCGACCGCTTCAAGGCTGGGGTCGCGGAACAGCAACCGGAGGAATTCGGCCATCGCCTGGGCGAGCATGAGGGCGAGAGCCAGCGGCACCGCTGCCTTGGCCCACCAGATCGGCGGGTTCCAGGCGGAGAAGGACGTCTCGCCGTAGTTCCACGAGTCGATCGCCAGCGGCAGCGAGTACCAGAGCAGGATGCCGGCAAAGACGATGATGATCGGCATGTTGACGAGGTCCACCAGCCGGCCGGCGGCCGGCGACAGGCGCTGGCGGACGATGTCCATGGCCACGTGCCCCTTGAGGTGCAGGACATAGGGGCCGGCGAGCAGGAAATAGGGGCCGAAGATCAGGACCGCGAGTTCCATCGCCCAGACCGTCGGCTTGTTGAAGACATAGCGCATGGCCACGTCGATCAGCATCACCGGCACGATGGCGTAGATGGAGAGCGCGGCGAGGTGGAACGCCGCCCGGTTCAGCGCGGTGACGGCGCGCGTGAAGGCGCTGATGATCGGCGGCACGTCCTGCTCCTCGGGACTACGCGCTGGGGAGGGCAGCCGGACGCGAGGCGCCCGGCCGCCATGTGTGCGTCAGGCGAGGACGCCGAGCTTCTTCATGAAGTCGATCTGGCTCGTCAGGATCTTCTTCGCCAGCGCGTTGTCCTTGGTCGCCGCCTGCCAGGCCGCGACAGCCTTGGGGCGATTGGCGAGGATGTCGGCGCCGTCCAGCGTGTGGATGGTGCAGCCCTTGGCCTTGTACTTGTCGAGCACAAGAACGTCCTGCACGAGGATGTGCTGGCGCAGGCTGGTCGAGATCTCGCGGGCCGCCACCGTCAGCGCCGCCTTGAACTCGGCCGGCAGGGCGTCGTGGGCGCGCCGGTTGGCGACATAGCTCGTCGCCGTGGTCGGCTGGTGGACACCCGGCAGCACGACGTGCTTGGCCACCTCGGCGAGGCCCGCCTCGAAGTTCGCGGTCAGGTCACCGCGGTCGGCGATATCGATGACGCCCTTGTCGAGCGCCGAATAGACCTCTCCCGTCGGCAGCGGCGAGACCGAGACGCCGAAGGCGGCCATGACGGCGGAGGCGAGGCCGACGAAGCGGCCCTTCTTGCCGGCGAGATCGGCGATCTTGGTGATCGCCACCTTCGAATGGATCGGCTCCTGGCCGTAGATGGTCGGCGCGATATAGACGAGGCCGGCGGGCGCATAGGCCTCGCGGGCCATCTCCAGTCCGCCCATCTCGTAGAACCAGGCCTCGTACTGGTCGGACTCGGGGAAGCCAAACGGGATGGTCGAGGTGAAGGCGAAGGCCGGGATCTTGCCGGCCTCGTAGCCGTCGAAGGTCTTCATCATCTCGAAGGCGCCGCCGCGGACCGCGTCGAAGGCCTGCGCTGCCGGGACGATCTGGCCGCCGGCGAAGAGGTCGATAGTGAACTTGCCGCCGGTCAGCTCGCCGACGCGCTTGACGAAGCGCTCCTCGAACTTCTGCGGGGTCGTGCCCGGGTCCCACAGCGCCTGCATGCGCCACTTCACCTGGCTCTGCGCCAGGGCGGGAGCGGCAAGGCCGGTGGCGGCGGCGGCGACGGCCGCGCCCTTGAGTACGATGCGCCGATCGAGTGTCATGTCTTCCTCCAGGTTGTTGTCGTTTTGGACGGATGCGTGTGCCGAGGCACGCCCCGCATGCGCTGGTCAGCCCTGACGGAGCCGCGCCAGAATCTCCTTCGCGCGGTCGGTCCGCACGTCGTGGGCGGCGGCGAGTTCCGCCGCCACTGTCTCGATCTCCGCACCGGTGGCCCCCGCCACGATGGCGATGTTGCGGGCGTGCAGCGCCATGTGGCCGCGCTGGATGCCTTCGGTGGCCAGCGCCCTCAGCGCCGCCATGTTCTGGGCGAGGCCGACCGCCACCGTCACCTCGGCCAGTTCCTGGGCCGACTGGACGCCGAGAATCTTGAGCGAGAGCTGGGCGAGCGGATGGGTCTTGGTCGCGCCGCCGACGAGGCCGAGCGCCATCGGCATCTCCAGCGTGCCGACGAGGCGGCCGTCGGTGGAGAGTTCCCAGGTCGTGAGCGAGGTGTAGCGCCCGGATCGCGCCGCATAGGCATGGGCGCCCGCTTCGATGGCGCGCCAATCGTTGCCGGTGGCGACGACGACCGGGTCGATGCCGTTCATGATGCCCTTGTTGTGGGTCGTCGCGCGGTAGGGGTCGACCGCCGCGAAGGTGTAGGCGTCGAGGATGCCGTCGATCATACGCTGGCCGGAGAATTCGGCCGTTTCGAGCGCCTCTGGCGTGAGGCTGACGCGGGCGCGGGCGATGCGCAGGTCGGCGAGGTTGGAGAGGATGCGCAGGCGCACCGTCCCGCCGGTCACCCGCTCGGCGATGGGGGCGACCGTCTCCGCCATGGTGTTGACGGTGTTGGCGCCCATGGCGTCGCGCACATCGACCAGCAGGTGCATGACGACGATGGCGCCGCGCGGGGTGTTCGGGAAGACGTGGACCTCGATGTCGCGGCAGCCGCCGCCGAGCGAGATGAGTACCTTGTCCTTGGCGTTTGCCGCCGCGACGATCTCGTCGCGCGCGCCGAGCAGCCGCAGCCGCGCGCCGTAGGGATCGGTCAGGCCGACGATCTGCACCTGCGCGCGCATGATCGGCAGGGTCGACGAGGTCTCGAAGCCGCCGCAGCCGCGGGCGATGCGCGCCATGTAGGAGGCGGCGGCGACGACGGAGGGTTCCTCCACCGCCATCGGCACGAGATAGTCGCGGCCGTTGATCTGGAAATTGGTGGCAACGCCGAAGGGCAGCTCAAATGTACCGACGACGTTCTCGATCATGCCGTTGGCGCGGGTCAGCGGTAGGGCGCCGGGCGACGACAGCAGCGCCTGCTCGGCCTCGGTGAGACCCACCGCGCCGGAGAGCATGGCGATCCGCTCGGTCGGCTCGAGGTTGCGGTAGTTCGCAAGACGCGAATTGACGGCGTTGCGACGCGACGTGTCGGCAGTCATCGGCAGTTTCCTCACATGGTGGCCGCGCTGTCGGGCCACGCTTGATTTTCATGTGAGTTTGGCCAGTCTGCGCCATCCCACAAGGTACAGTTCGGCGTATCGTCCGCCAAACTGTGCCATTCATTCGACTGGTACGATTTGCGATGCGCACGACACGTTCGGAACAGATCGCCGCGATCATTCTCAAGCTGATCGAGCAGGGACACCTGCCGCCCGGCCGGCGGATCGCCTCCGTGCGCGCCGCCGCGCAGGAATATGGCGTGTCCAAGAACACCGTCGTGGAGGCCTACGACCGGCTGGTCGCCTCCGGGGCGCTGGAGCCGCGGGCCGGCTCCGGCTTCTACGTGGCGGTGCCGCGCCGGCGCGGCGTCGAAGTGCGGCCGGCCCATGTCGCCGCCGCCATCGACCATCTCTCGCTGCTGCGCGAACAGCTCGACCAGCACCATGCCGTCCGCGTCGGCGACGGCCGGCCGCCGCCGAGCTGGATGGAGGGGTCGGAACTGCGCCGGTTCCTGCGACCGCGCAGCGGCCTTGGCGGCGGCGAGATGGAACACGGTTACGGCGCGCCGCAGGGGTTTGCGCCGCTGCGCGAACGCATCGCCCATCTGCTCATCGAGCGCTCGATCCCGGCGACCTCGGCGGAAGTGCTCATGACTTTCGGTGCCAATCATGGGCTCGACCTCATCGTCCGCCACTTCCTCGAGCCGGGGGACGCGGTCTTCGTCGACAGTCCCGGCTACTATCCCCTTTTCGGCAAGCTGCGCCTGATGGGCGCGACCCTGGTGCCGATCCTCCGGACGGCCGAGGGGCCGGACCTCGACGATTTCGAGGCCAAGGCGGTCCAGCACCGGCCGAAGCTCTTCTTCACCCAGGCACTGGCCCACAACCCGACCGGCACGTCCATGGGGCTCGCAAGCCTCCACCGCCTGCTGCAGGCCGCCGAGCGGCACGGCATGATGGTGGTGGAGGACGATCCTTTCGCCGACATCCTGCCGCCGATGACGCCGCGCCTCGCCGCCCTCGATCATCTCGACCGGGTGCTCTATGTCGGCACCTTCTCCAAGACGCTCTCGGCCAGCCTGCGCGCCGGCTACATCGCCGGGCACCGCGACATCATCCGCTCACTCACCGACGTGAAGATGCTGACCGTGGTCAACAGTTCCGGCTACGTCGAGCGGCTGATCCACGACCTCATGGCCGAGGGGCACTACCGCCACCATCTCCGGCGGCTGAGGGATCGCGTGGCGCGCGCGAGCGAAGCGGCCTCCGACAATCTCGGACGATTGGGGCTGACCGGGTTCAGCCCGCCATCGGGGGGTTACTATCTCTGGTGCCCCCTGCCGGACGGTTTCGACGACATGGAGCTGACCCGCCGCGCGGCGTCGGCCGGCATCTTCATGGCGCCGAGTTCGATCTTCACGCTGGACAGGGTCGGTTACCGGCCGGCGATCCGCGTCAATGTCGCCTATGCCGACGATCCGCGCTTCCTCGACTTCATGCGCGGGGAACTCGGCTGACGCCAACGTAGAGATGACGCGTCCGTCACCGGTGGTGGTGCGGGTTGAAAAGCTGTATCCGGGTAGCCCCCGGCACAATTCATCCATGACGCAGAGGTTCGCGTGATGCAGCCTGACAACTGGGGCAGCCTTGCCCGCATCGGCCTTTTCATCGTCTCGCGCGAGGTCGTGCCGGAGGCTGAATGGTGGGCGATGTGCCCACCGGGCGTGTCGATGCACGCCGCACGGGTCGCGGCCCCGGCGCCCTGGGCCCTCTGGCGGGACGACCGCAGCGGGGTCGAGCTTGCGCCGGACATGGTCCGCGGCTGTGAGGCGTTCAACGCGATCGCGCCCGATGTCGTGGTCCTCGCCCATTCCTCCAGCAGCTTCGTCGGCGGTCCGGACTGGGACGAGGCCGTCATCGGCGCCATGGCGGATCAGCTTGCGCCGGAAACGACGGCCACCACCAACGGGCTGGATACGCGGCTCGCGCTTGGACGCCTCGGCGTCTCGCGGCCGTTTCTGATGATGCCGGCCTGGATGAACGACAGGCTGATCGAGAGCGCCGTCAGCTACTACGCCGCCTTCGGCATCGCCATTCCGGCGGCGTCGCGCTACCTGCCGCCGCCGCCGTGGCGGGATATCGCCCCGCAGCATCTCTATGAGCGCGGCATGGCGACGGCGCAGGAAACGGACCTGCTGGTCGAGCAGGTCTGCCGCGAGTGCCCGCCGGAAGCGGACAGCGTGCTGCTGGCCGGCACCGGTTTCCGCTGCACGGCCATCATCGAGACGCTCGAGGCAAGGCTCGGCCGGCCTGTCGTCGCGGCGAACCAGGCCAGCCTCTGGCGGGCGCTGGATGTCGCGGGGGTCAGGGCGCCCATTGCGGGCTACGGCCGGCTGCTTGCCGGCTGAACGGACCCGGCGCGAACTCGACGCTGGCGGTCATTGGCCCGGACGCTCGACGCCCCAGACGGGACGGCGCTGCAAGTAGCGTTGCATCATGCGCGGCGCGATGATCCAGGCGAGGGGCGCTGCGAGCATGAAGCTCACGACGATGGCGTAGGGCAGGAGGGTTTCCATCTCCGCCCGCATCGGGGTGGCGAGCACGAGAAGAGCGCCGACGCCGAACAGGACGCCCTGGACGACCATGAAGATCAGCGCTGTGACGGCAAGACGGGTTTTCATCGTCGGGTTCCTTTTCAACGCCTGCAGACGCAACGCGCCACGCCGTCGATAGTTCAGAGACCCGTGGTCGAATGGCCCGGATGACGCCGGTCAGCTGTCCTTCTCGCCCGACATCCATGACGCGATGACGGCCAACGCCACCGCTCCTGCGACGGTTACGGCTAGACCCTCGCGTCCCTCGAACGCATGCCCCAGGCGTTCCAGCGGCGATGCAGGTCGCCGCCGCCACGGGGCCCACCAGCGACGCGGCTCGGGCTGGAGCATACTGGTGAGGGCCGGCAGGGCCGACTCGACGAGACGCGGCACCTCGCGCCGGATGCTGTCCGCACGGCTGCGCAACCCGGGCTGGTAGTCGTCCCACGTCGAGCGGGCGTCGCTCGCTGCCTGACGCGCGGTTCGCCCGACGGCCGAGGCCAGGGCGCCCGCGGCCTCGCCGGTCGAGAGTTCCGCCTTGTTCTCGACGGCGCTCGCCGCCCTGGCCACCGATCGGGTTCCGCGCGCCACGGCGCGTCCGGCCAGCATGAGCAGCGCGCCCACCAGTCCGATACCACCGGTGGCGAGCGACGTGCCGATCCGGCCGGCCCGGACCGAGGTCAGGGTGCGTACGGTCATGCTGGCGGCGGAGGAGGCGAGGGCGATCTTGGCGAGTTCATTGCCAGGGGCCGGTCGGCGCGCCCTCATCCTTGCGACGAGCAGGACGATGCCGGCGAGGCCGAGGAACGCGCCGCCGATCATCAGCGCGGCGATTTCCGGGTCATACCACCGCGACAGGACCACGTGACCGGCGACCACGCAGAACAGCAGGCCGATGAGGCCCAGAAGCGCCGCAACCGCATAAAGCGTCACCTGCACGGTCCAGGCGGAAAAGACGTTGCGGGCATAGATGGTCGCGGCGGCAAACATTCAGGCAGGCTCCGTGGCGGCAGTCGTGGAAGCGCGACGGCTCAGCGCGTCAGGCCGAAGATGAAGCCGACCGTCGCCGCGATCGCCAGCGCGTGATACGGCTTGCGGCGGATTTCGGCGGCGACCAGTTCCTGCAGTTCGCTAGCTTTTTCCTTGGCGGTATCCGCCATCACCTCGGTGTCGATGCCGGCCGATTTGAAGCCGGACACGATCTGCTCCTTGGTCGGAAGAACCGTTTCGTTGCTGCCGTTGCCGGAGGCGGAACGCGCATCACGGGTGGTCTCGGTCTGGGCGGCCATGATGATCTCCTGTGTCGATGGACGTGGCGGGATGGCAACGCCAGCCCGTCCCGATTGTTCCCGCCGGGGCGGCTCCAACGGGGTTCAGGCCGCCGGTCTGAGAGACGGCTGCGGCGGGTGTTCGGGTGCGTCCGTCTCGGGCGCGCGCAAGGCCCGGTAGCTCGACATGACCTCCCCCATCACGATCGCGATCAGCAGGAGAGGTGTCGAGAGAATCGCCCCCACCGGACCCCACAGCCAGAGCCAGAACGCGAAGGACAGGAACACCATGAAGGGCGATGTGGTGAGGCGTCGGCCGATGAGGCTGGGGGTGACGATGTTGCCCTCCACCACATTCAAGGCGAGGTAGACGGCGGCGGGCCAGACGGCCTGGGCAAGGCTTGCATCCGAAACGAGGCCCGCGCCGAAAATCAGCGCGGTGGCGATGGCGGGACCGACGAACGGCACGAAGTTGAGGATGAAGGCGAGCGCACCCCAGAACGGCGGGTAGGGGAGGCCCGCGACCCAGGCGAGCCCCGTGACGAACAGGCCGACGAGCAGGTTGATCACCGTGACCACGCCGAAATAGGCGGCGATGCGGGCCTCGAGCTCCTGAAGGAACGTATCGGCCATCTGCCTGACATCGCGGCCGAGGCACATGCGCAGGAGGCTCGCCTTCAGCCTGCGCCGGCCGGCGAGGTAGAAATAGACACTGGCGACGAAGATCAGCATCCCGCCGGCGGCGCTGGTGGATGTGGCTGCGATGGTGACGAGCGGCGCCAGCGGATCGGCGGTCGCCGCCGCCTGCGCGGCAGGTGCCGATGTGCCCGGCTGTGACCCGCGAACCGCGTCGGCGAGATCGAGCAGGCCGTCCAGCTTGGACCGGAGCGTCGCGATGATGGACGGCAGCTGGTCGATGCCCATGGCGAGCGGCGCCGCCAGCACGACGATGATCCCGATCAGGGCGCTCGCCATCGTGACGACGACGAGCGCGGCGGCGAGCGGCGCGGGGAGCCCGCGTCGTACGAGGCGATCGGTGACGGGTCCGAGGACGATCCCGAGCACCATGCCGGCCGTCACGGGCAGGGCGATGGGTCGGGCGATCGACAGGGCCGCTGTCGCGAGAATGAGAAATATCCCGAGCGTCGCATAGCGCTGGATCGGGTCGTGGTCGCCCAGGTCGAAGATGTCGGGGAGGTCTTGTCCGGGCGGTTCGGGCTCGGCTTCGGACGCGAGCCAGCGCAGATAGTCCTTCATGGCTGCGCCTCCCGTTCCGTGGCCGAGCGGCAGGACAACCACGAAGTCTGCGGACGGTTCCTTCGACGTGTTGCCGCGGTCGGCAACGATTGCTCTCGCAGGTCGCCGTGCTATCCGCGCGGGCCGACGAGCATCGCGCCGTAGGCGACGGCAAAACCCCCGAAGGCCAGCACCCAGGCGAGACCCGCTGCGGCGATGAGGGCCACGGAATGGTCGGGCAGGAAGGCGGCGACGATGCGCAGCAGCGCCGCGAGAAAGACCGCCACATAGATGAGGACGGTCGACGGCGGCGCCGTCAGAGGCCGGCCGGAATGGCCGCGGGTGGCGCGGGTCATGACGGCGAGGGTCATCATGCCGACGGCGCCCGTCGTCCAGGCGTGGATCCCTGCCGATCGCGCGGCGACGCTGTCCGCCAGCAGCGCCCATCCCGACAGCAGGAAGCCTGCGGGCACGAAGGCGAAGGCGACGTGCAGCACGGTGACGAGCGGCTCGGCCAGCGTCCGCTCGCCGGCCCAGCGCACCAGCCGCACGGCCTTCAATACGCCGGTCGCGACGAGCAGCAGGCCCGCGGGCGTCTCAAGCACCGGCGCGAGCGGGACCACGACCCATGCCGCGAGGGCTGTTCCCGCGACGATCATCGCGACGAGATCGAACCGGCCGAAGGTGGCGGGCTGACGGCCGGGATTTTCCCGCTTCAGCCAGTTGGTGGTGAAACTGGGGATAATCCTGCCCCCGACGATCATGATGAGCATCACGATGGCGCCGATCGCCAGGCGGTCAGCGACAACCGGACGGCCGAAGCGCCAGATCTCGTAGTGGAACAGCGCCTGGGCGACGCCGAGCAGGGCGACGCCGATCAGCACCTTCAGATTGCGCCAGTTGCTGCCGGCGACGATCTCCCGCGCGATCATCCCGGCCAGCGCGACCGGAAAGGCGAGCACCAGGAGCGCGAGCACGAGAGGATCGAGCAGGGCCGACACCGTCATCGCCACCCGCGCCGCGAGCCACAGGGCGAACAGCAGCATCAGCGGCCTGCCGACCACCGGCAAACGTCCGGTCCAGTTCGGCACCGCCGTCAGCAGAAACCCCGCGACGATGGCGGGGACATAGCCGAAGAGCAGTTCGTGACTGTGCCAGGCGAGGGGCGGGAAGGCGCTGGGAACCGCGATGAGAGCGAGGAACCAGGGCACCCAGAACGCGATCAGCAGCGCCGCCAGAACCGCTCCGGAGAAGAAGAAGGGCCGGAACCCGTAGCTGAAGAAGGCCGGCCCACGCCAGGCACGCAACTGCTCCATCGTCGTGGCCATGGGGAACCTCTCGGGCGTCGTCGTCTCGCCCGGGCCGGGCGATGAACATTGACGCGCCAGAGCACGCGCAAAATTGATTAACGTCAAATCTGAAACGGAGCAGCCGAGGCAGAGTGGCCAGTATCGGGGTCGTCGTCCGGCCACCGGTTGGCAAATGTCGGGACGGCTGATGGGCGAAACGTCGGGCATCGAACTTCTCGCCAGGGTGAGAGCCGTCCTCGGGACGGTGGACCTCGACTGCGCCTGCCGCGACAAGCTGGACGATGCGCTCAGACGCTTCGAGGCTCTGGAACAGCGTCGCGGCATGCGTGAGCTGATCGCCGATGCGCGCGCCCAGTGCGAGCAGGTGGCCGCCCTGCTCGACCTGCTGAAGGAACTCGACGAGATCCGGGTGGAGGACACCGATCGCGGGGTCTTCGAGGAACTGGCCCTCCTGTTCGAGACCATCGCCGCAGCCGCGATGCGAGGCGCGGAGGACATGCGCGCCTTCCGCGCCCTCCTGACGGCAGGCGCGGATCGCGAAGCCGTCGTTGTCCCGCCCACGGCCTTGCCGATCAGGCCGTTCAGGTCCTGAGTGGCGGCGCCGCGGTCCTGAAGCGGCCTTCCCATGCCCCCGCTCGCCGCGTGTGAAGGCTCATCGGGTGGCCTTCCCGGCGACCGCCTTCTGCTTCGACATGCGTCACCTTACTGAGAGACGGAATGTTCTAGAGCCCCTTGGCGCAATGCCGCGCGATGTCGGCGTGGGTCGCGAACCAGCAGCCGCCTTTCGCCTTCATGTGACGGATGAGTTCCTCCACGATGAAGATGCGCGAACGGTATCCGATCACGTGCGGATGCATGGTGAGGAGGAACAGGCCGGCCTCCTCGTGGGCGCGGTCGAACTCGCGGATGAAGATGTCCAGCACGGCGGGCGGCGGCGTGTGGGGGCGCAGGCCCTTGAACCGGTCCATGTTGAAGTAGGGGGCATCGTCGCGGATCCACTCGACTGGCAGCTCGACGATGCCGGTCGGCACGCCGTCTTCCTCCAGCTCGTAGGGATCATCGTCGGCCATCAGCGAGGAATCGTAGATCAGGCCGAGCTCGCGCTGGATCTTCAGGGTCGATGGCGAGAAGTCCCAGGAGGGCGTGCGCATGCCGACAGCTCTGACGCCGGTGATTGTCTCGAGTTGGTCGGCGGCGCGGAAATGCAGGTCGCGCTCGACGGCCTCCGGTAGCACGGAGTTCAACTCGTGGATCCAGCCGTGCAGGCCGATTTCGTGGCCCTCGGCGATGACGCGGCGCTGCTCCTCGGGGTGGAGCAGGGCGGCGACTGCAGGCACGAAGAACGTCGCCGGCACCGATTCGCGCGCGAGCGTCGACAGGATGCGGGGGATGCCCTTGCGCACGCCGTACTGGCCCCAGGACATGCGGCCGATGGAGATGCCCCCGTCGCGCAACTCGTTGGTCTCATGATCGGAATCGAAGGAGAGGGCGACCGCGCAGCGCGCGCCGCCCGGCCAGCTGGCAGGCTTCAGCGACTTGCCGGCACGCACATGGTTCACCCGCTCGCGCCACTCGCTCTCAGGCCATTCCCACGGTTCCATGGCGGTCCTCTCCTGTGTCGCTGGTCAGCGGATGATGGCAGGCAGCGCGCTGTCCGGCCCCGATGTCGCGCAGGTCCGGCGCCTCGCTCCGGCACCGTTCGGTCGCGGCCGGGCAGCGCAAATGGAAATGACAGCCCGGAGGCGGCGAGAGCGGCGAGGGTAGTTCGCCCTGGATCGGCCGGAAGGTCACGAACTCGTCGCCGTCGGTAACGAGTTTCGGAACGCTGTCCAGCAGGGCGCGGGTATAGTGATGCGCCGGGCGCTCGTAGATGTCGTCGGTCCGGCCAATCTCGACGATGCGCCCGAGATACATGATGGCGACGCGGTCGCAGATGTGGCGGACGACGCCGAGGTCATGGCTGATGAACAGCATGGTGAGCTTCAGTTCGCGCCGGAGCTTCAGGAACAGGTTGATGATCTGCGCCTGGATCGACACGTCGAGCGAGGCGACGGGCTCGTCGCAGACGAGGATGTCGGGCCGCATGGCGAGGGCGCGCGCGATGGCAATGCGCTGGCGCTGGCCACCGGAGAACTGGTGCGGGAAGCGGTCCGCGGCGTCCGCCGGCAGGCCGACGGCGGTGAGCCAGCGCGCAACCTCCGCCTTGGCGTCGCCACGGGCAACGAACCCGTGGGCCACCGGACCCTCGGCGATGGTCTCGCCGATCCGGACGCGCGGATCGAGAGAACCGAACGGGTCCTGAAAGATCATCTGCACGCGCGTCGTGGTCTTCACGCGCTTGCGCGCGCCGCCCATGACCGGCTCGCCATGGACATAGGCCTCGCCCTCGCTGGGGGCATGAATGCCGGCGATGACGCGTCCGAGGGTGGATTTTCCGCAGCCGGACTCGCCGACCAGGCCCAGCACTTCGCCTTCGACGATGTCGAGCGAGACGCGGTCCACCGCGTGGACCGTGCGGGTCTCGACCGGCGCGCCGAGCAGCGCGGCGATGCGCTCGCCAAGCGTGACGCTGGGCGTGAACCTGCGGGAGACGTTGTCGACTCGAACGAGAACCTCGCTCATGCCGCCACCTCCTCGTGGGGATGGTGGCAGCGCCAGCGTCGCGCCACCGCACCGGAAAGCGCCGGTTCCACGTCGCAGGCCGCATCGGCGCGCGGGCAGCGCGGAGCAAAGGCGCAACCGGGCGGCAACGCGACCATGGAGGGCGGTGCGCCGGGGATCTGCACCAGGTCCTGGCCGGCGACGGCCTTGGCAGGAAGGGAGTCGAGCAGCCCGCGCGCATAGGGGTGGCGGGGCGAGGACAGAACCTTGCGGATCGGCCCCTCCTCGATCACGCGGCCCGCATACATGACGAGAATGCGGGAGGCGAGCGAGGACACGGTGGCGAGGTCGTGGCTGATCCAGATCATCGCCGTCCCCATGTCGCGCGCGAGCGAGCGCATCTCCGTGAGGATCTGCGCCTGCACGGAGACGTCGAGCGCTGTGGTCGGCTCGTCGCAGATGATGAGCTTCGGCCGGTTGAGAAGCGCCGTGGCGATGGCGACGCGCTGGCGCATGCCGCCGGAAAACTGGTGCGGATAGGCGTCGAGGCGGCGCGCGGCATCAGGAATGCCGACGAGGGTCAGGGCTTCGGCGACGCGCGCGCGGGCCGCCGCCTCGCTGACCCGCTCATGGGCGTGGATGGCCAGCGCCATCTGGTCGCCGATCCGGAGCACCGGGTTGAGGGTCGCGGCCGGGTCCTGGAACACCATGGCGATCTCGCGTCCGCGGACGGCGCGGAGCTCTCTGGACGGCAGGCCAACCAGTTCGCGCCCGGCGAGCCTCACCGATCCTCCGGCGATGCGTCCCGGCGGATCGATGAGCCCGAGGATGGAAAAGCCCGTGACGCTCTTGCCCGAGCCGGATTCACCCACCAGCCCGACGATCTCGCCGGCATCGACATGGAACGAGACCTCCCGGATGGCCCGGACGATGCCCGCCCGGGTCGGGAATTCGGTGGTCAGACCCTCGACGACGAGAAGGGGTTCGCTCATCGCCGGAGCCTCGGGTTCAACTGGTCGCGCACCTGGTCGCCCACGAGATTGATGGAAGCGATCAGGATGATCAGCGCGATGCCGGGATAGATGGAGATCCAGTAGCGGCCGGAGAGAAGGTACTGGAAGCCGTTGGCGATGAGCATGCCGAGGGATGGTTCGCTCACCGGCAGGCCGAGGCCGAGGAAGGACAGCGTCGCCTCCAGCGCGATCGAATTGGCGACCTGCACGGTGGCCACGACGATCAGCGGCGGCAGGCAGTTCGGGAGGATGTGGCGGAAGACGACCGTGCGCGGCTTCAGGGGGGTGGAGAGCGCCGCTTCCACATACTCCTTCGACCGCTCGGCAGAGGCCGCGCCATGGGCGGTGCGGGCGAAATAGGCGTATTGGGCGGTGACGAGGGCGGCGATGAGCTGCCACTTGCCCTGGCCGAGCACGGCGGCGAGCACCAGCGCCAGCAGGATGGCGGGGAAGGAGAGCTGCAGGTCGATGAAGCGCATGATCAGCGCCTCGATCTTGCCGCCGAAATAGGCCGCGAAAGTGCCGAGGGTCGCCCCCAGCGAGAAAGCGATGATGCCGGCGGCAAGCCCGATCTCGATGGAGACCCTGAGGCCGTAGAGGATGGCCGAGAGGACGTCCCGACCCTGACCGTCGGTGCCGAGCCAGTGGGTGATGCCGGTGCCCGGGCTGACGAAGCCCGGCGGCCGGCGCGCATCGACGAGGCGCAGCGTTGCCATGTCATAGGGGTTCTGCGGCGTGATCCACGGCGCGATCACCGACAGCACGATGATGGTCACGACGATGGCCAGCGCCACGACCGCGACGCGGTTGGCGCGGAACTCGTCCCAGAAGCGGGCCAGCGGGCTGTCGCTCATGACGCCCTCCGGAGCCTGAGGCGCGGGTCGAGCGCGACATAGGCGATGTCGATCAGCAGGTTGATGACGATGAAGAAGAAGGCGACGAGCATGAGGTAGGCGACCATCACCGGCCGGTCGAGCGTGTTGATGGAATCGATGATGAGCTTGCCGACCCCCGGCCAGGAGAAGATCGTCTCCGTCACCACCGCGAAGGCGAGCGTCGAGCCGAATTCCAGCCCGAAGACGGTGACGATGGGGATGGCGATGAGCCGCAGCACGTGGCGGCTGAGGATCGTCCATTCGCTCTCGCCGGCGGCGCGGGCGAACTTGACCGTGTCGGTGAGCATGAGCTCGCGGGTGCCGGCGCGGGCGAGCCGTACCATCATGGCGAACTTGAACAGGGCGAGGTTCAGGGCCGGCAGGAACAGGTGCTGCCAGCCGCTCGGCGTCAGAACGCTCCATTCGACGCCGAAGAGCTCGCGCGTGTCACCGCGATTGCCCGCTGGCAGCACGCCGAGCTGGACGGCGAAGATGAAGATGAGGACGAGGCCGATCCAGAAGGTCGGCACCGAGAAACCGAGGATCGAGACGCCCATGATGGCGCGGGAGACGAGGCTGTGCGGCCGGTAGCCCGCATACATGCCGAGCGGGACGCCGATCATCGTCGCGCCGACGACAGCCACCAGGGTCAGTTCCAGCGTCGCCGGCAGGCGCGACAGGATCAGCGGCAGGACCGGCGTTCCGAAGACGAAGGACCGGCCGAAATCGCCCTGCAGCAGGCGGCCGAGAAAATCGAGATACTGCTTCCACAGGGGCTGATCGAGGCCGTAGGTGCGGATGGCCTCCTCGCGGATCTGCTGCGTGGCGTCCGGCGAGAGCAGCACGTCGATCGGATTGCCGACGGCATAGACGCCGCAGAACACCAGCAGCGAGATGACCAGCATCACGA
>CAZEZD010000027.1:0-16570 GCA_964516115.1 uncultured Hyphomicrobiales bacterium | reverse complement strand
GGATCCCGGCGAGCGGCAGGAAGCAGCGTGATGGCCGAACCGATGAACGAGATGCAGGGGGAGAGGGTCGACGACGACCTGGTCCCGATTCTCGACGACGAACCGGTCGCCGCCCGGATCGACGGCGCGCGATGGAAGGTGGCCATCATCGACGATGACGCGGCCGTCCACTCGGGCACGAAATACGCCCTGTCGGACTATGAGCTCGCCGGCCAGCGCCTCGACCTCTATTCGGCCTTCTCGGCCGCCGAGGGGCGCACGCTGCTCGCAGCCCACCCCGACATGGCCGTGGTGCTGCTCGACGTGGTGATGGAGAGCGACGACGCCGGCCTCGATCTCGTCGAGTACATCCGCAAGGAGCTGAAGAACGACACCGTCCGCATCATCCTGCGCACCGGCCAGCCCGGCCAGGCGCCGGAGCGGCAGGTGATCGTCGACTACGACATCAATGACTACAAGGCGAAGACCGAGCTGACCGGCGACAAGCTGTTCACCTCGCTCACCGCCGCCATCCGCAGCCACCAGCAGCTCATGCGCCTCGTCGAGACGCGCCGCGGCCTCGAGCTGATCGTCGAGGCCGCCTCCGAACTGTTCGACCTGAAATCGATGCGGAAGCTGGCGGCCGGCGTGCTGACGCAGATCGCTGGCCTGGTCCAGCCGGCCTGCGAGGGCATCCTCGTGCTGCGCGACAACCGCGGCGACGGCTTCTCCGTCCTCGCCGGATCGGGTGTCCATGCCTCTGTGGCGGCGGAGGGCGGCGCCATCGACCCGGCCATGGACCGCCTGGTGCGCCGCGCCTTCGAGCGGCGGCGGCACGCCTTCGACGGCCACGAGACGGCGCTCTACCTGAAGACCTCCGCCGGTCGCGAGATCGTCGTGGCGCTGACCGCCGACCGTCCGCTGTCGGAGACCGACCAGACCCTGGTCGCCGTGTTCAGCGGCCGCCTGTCCACCGCCTTCGACAACGTCTTCCTCTACGAGCAGCTGCAGGCCGCCAACGAGACCCTGGAGCAGCGCGTCGCCGAGCGCACCCGCCAGCTGACCGCCGCCAACGACCGCCTGACGCAGCAGTGGCAGCGTCTAAAGCGCACCAACGACCACAAGGCCGACGTGCTCGGCACCGTCGCCCACGACCTGAAGAATCCGCTCGGCGTCATCCTCGGCCGCTCCGAGATGATGAACGAGCTGCTCAGCCTGACGCCCCCCAACATCGAGCGCGCGCGCGGCCAGATCGAGCAGATCCGCTCCTCGGTGGCGCGCATGACGTCGATGGTCGACGAGCTGATCAACGACGCCATGCTGGACGCCGAGGACATCGTGCTGAGGCCGGCCGACATCGACACCGCCGCCATCGTCGGCGTCGTCATTGACGCCAACGCCCCGATGGCCGAGCGCAAGGGGCAGATGCTGGTCTATAGCGGCCCCGACACGCTGCCTGGCCGCGCCGACCCGGACAGGCTGCGCGAGGCGATCGACAACCTCGTCTCCAACGCGATCAAATATTCGCCGCCCGGCGGTCGGATCATCGTCTCGCTGACATCGAGCGAGGCCGGTCACCGCATCACCGTCAGCGATACCGGCCCCGGGCTGACGCCGGAGGACGAACAGCGCCTGTTCGGGCGCTTCCAGCGGCTGTCGGCCAAGCCCACGGGCGGCGAGAGCTCGACCGGGCTCGGCCTCTTCATCTGCCGGCGCATCGTCGAGCTCCACGGCGGCCGCATCACCGCGAGCGGCAACGGAGCGGGCAAGGGCACCACCTTCGCCATCACCCTGCCGCCGACCCTGCAGCGCGGCGCGTCATGAGCACCGGCCAGCTCATCATGGTGGTCGACGACGAGGCTGCCGCACGCGAGATGGTCGGCGACTACCTGACCATGCACGGCTTCCGCGTCACCCTCTGCGACGGGGCGGCGGCTCTGCGCCGCGCGCTCGAGGTCGAGCGGCCGGCCCTCGTCGTGCTCGATCTCAACATGCCGGAGGAGGACGGGCTCTCCGTCGTCCGCGACCTGAAGCAGCGCCTGCCGCTTCCCGTCATCATGCTGACGGCGACGGCCAGCCCCGACGACCGCATCACCGGCCTCGATCTCGGCGCCGACGACTATCTCGCCAAGCCCTGCGAATTGCGCGAGCTGCTGGCCCGCATCCGGTCGGTCCTGCGCCGCAGCGTGCCGGCCGGCCGACCCGCCGGCCCTGGCGGCCAGCGCGAGACCATCCGCTTCGGCACCAAGACGCTCGACCTCGGCGCCCATCTCCTGCGTGACGAGAGCGGGGCTGAACATGCGCTGACGGCTTCCGAGTTCAGCCTGCTCAAGGCCTTCGCGGAGAACCCGCGCCGCGTGCTGTCGCGCGACCGGCTGCTCGATCTCGCCGGCGCTCGCGATCCGGACGCCTTCGACCGGGCCATCGACGTCAGGATCACCCGCATCCGCCGCAAGATCGAGCCCGATCCAGATGCCCCGACCTTCATCAAGACCGTGCGCGGGGCCGGCTACATGTTCATGCCGGACGGCGACGGCCGCTGACGCCGTAAACCGCTGCGTGGAAACAAACCGTGCTGCGGTGAAATGATTCAAGGGCACCGCCGACACGGCCGGGCAAGGCTTGAAACAGTCCGGGCGCGATTGAAACGAGGCACCCCCTCCCGAGACACTGCCAGGAAAATCCCTCCCCCTACTGTGCCTTCAACCCGATGAGACGAGGGAACCAACGACTGAACCTTTTCGTTGGACACCGCGACACAGAGGGGAGACCGGCCCGCGACGGGCCTGAAACGGGGGATGCAGCGATGAACCGGATGTCGAAGTTTCTGGCTCTTGGCACGGTGGCGGGCTTCGGTCTCGCCCTGGCTCTGGTCATGGCACCCGATGGCCGCGCTGCCGTCTCCACGCCGTCGCTCTCGGTCAGCTATTCGAGCGCCGACATCGATCACGCCCACCGGGCCTTCGATGCCTTCCGCAACCGCCTCGACGGCGCCCCGCGCCAGGCTGCCGCCGTCCCGAGTGATCGTGCCGACTGCGCCCGTCATGCCTGGCCGCACATTCCGCGCGACTGCCAGAGCTCGGCTTCCGGCCAGCACCTGCGCCAGATCCGCACCGTCGCCCTCGACCAGACCCGCTGAACGTCCGTCCCGACCAGTCAGCCGCCCCCGGAGATCCCGCCATGAACCGCCGCTTCGTCCTCGCCGCCGCCCTGTCCATGGCGGCCCTCGTCCCGGCCTCCGCCAATCCGTTGTTCCAGACTGTGATGCTGGACCCTGACACCCGCCAGCCGCTGATCTCGCGGCCGCATTCCACCCCGTCTGCGCAGGCGCCTGCCATCCCGCGCGAGATCGTCGCCTATAGCGGCGCCCATGCGCCCGGCACCGTGGTGGTGAACACAGTGGAGCGGCGTCTCTACTACGTGCTCGGCGGCGGCCAGGCGGTGCGCTACGGCATCGGCGTCGGCCGCCCCGGCTTCGAGTGGGGCGGCTCGCAGACGATCACCCGCAAACAGGAATGGCCGGACTGGCGTCCCCCGGTGCAGATGCTCCAGCGCCGCCCCGACCTGCCGCGCTACATGGCCGGCGGCCCGGACAATCCGCTCGGCGCCCGCGCCCTCTATCTCGGCTCCTCGCTCTACCGCATCCACGGCTCCAATGAGCCGCACACGATCGGCCAGGCCGTGTCCTCCGGCTGCATCCGCATGCTGAACGACGATGTCGTCGACCTCTACAACCGCGTCCGCGTCGGCACCCGCGTCGTCGTCCTGCGCTGATCCTCTTGTCCGCCGTGCATCCCGCATGACCTCCACCTGCCCCGATGGCCCCGCCATCGGGGCTTTTTCTTGGGGGTGAGAACACGCTGTTGCGGGGCTCGTCCGCGACCACGCTGTCGTGGGTGGGCGAGGCGCCGGCGCGGGCGCCCCGCCGCCGTGCCGCGTCGCGCTGCCGCGCCTGTGGATCATTCGGCAGCTTGAGGGTGGACAGTGCCGGAGCGAGCATCTATAAGCCGCCGCGCACTGCAGCGTGATCGTCATCGGATGGTCATGCCCAGCGGTCGCCCGGGTAGCTCAGCTGGTAGAGCATGCGACTGAAAATCGCAGTGTCGGCGGTTCGACTCCGTCCCCGGGCACCATCACTTTTCAAGCACTTAGCTATGCCGGCGTTGGAAGACGTTGGTAATGGCGTTGGAAATGCCTGATCACGGCTTGTTCTGATCGCTGAATCGGGCCCTGGCGACGCGCTGGGTGGCCGGGAGGTCGTTCCTCACATAGCCGAGTGTCGTACGGCGTTCCTTGTGGGTGGCCGCGGGCATCAGGTCGTCGACCAGAACCCCTGCCTCCCTGGCTTCGGTGAGGGCGCTGGCGCGTCGACCCTGTTCCCACCCAAACCGGGCGTTCCCTCGCCCCTTGATGGCGCCGCGGATCAGCCCCTGCGGCCGCATCATGCTACTGCCGAGGGTGATCATGACCGCTTCAGCCGGCGCGCTATGCGGTGAGCGCCATCTTCCGCAGCAGTTCCTTGGCCTCACAAGGGATCTGTCCACGCACGGCTTCGCCGATCAGGACGAGGACGGGCGCCGCGGCCGGCAGGCCGTCGAGGCGGCCGGGAAGGTCCGAGACAGCGGAGGCGACGTGCGCCTCGTCCTCCCGCGTCGCCGAGGCGATGGCCAGCGCCGGGGTCGACGGGGCGAGGCCGGCCGCCATGGCCCTTGCGACGAACTGCGCCAGCGTGCCGCGCGGCATGTAGATCACGGTCGTCACGGCGGGGTCGGCGACGGCGCTCCAGCAGATGGTGTCGGGCAGCCGTCCGTCCCGGCTGTGGCCGGTTACGAACTGCAGGCGCTGGGCGACATCGCGATCCGTGAGCGACAGGCCGAGGGAGGCTGCGGCGCCCTGGGCGGCGGTGATGCCGGGAATGATGGTCACGGCGATGCCGGCGGCCTTGCAGGCGGCGATCTCCTCGTTGGCGCGCCCGAAGATGGCGGGATCGCCGCTCTTCAGTCGGACGACCGTCTGTCCCTCCCGCGCGAGCGACACCACGAGGTCGGTGATGTCCTCCTGGCCCACCGACGGGCCGTGGCCGATCTTGCCGACGGCGACGCGTCGCGCCTCCCGGCGGGCGAGTTCGAGCACCTCGGGGGCGACGAGGTTGTCGTAGAGGATGACGTCGGCTGATTGCAGCGCCCGGAGCGCCTTCAGCGTCAGGAGGTCCGGATCGCCGGGGCCGGCGCCGACGAGCAGCACGCGCCCCCGCCGCGGGGCGGCCTCGAGCCTGTCGAGTTCGGCGATCAGCGCCTCGCGGTCGGTCTCCGACGGCGCCCGCTCCGGCTGGGCGAGAGCCCTGTCGGTGAAGCGCTGCCAGAAGGCGCGCCGCACCGCGAAGCTCGCCTCGCGCGCCTGCACCTGCGGGCGCCAGTCGCGCGCGGCGCGCGCCCAGCTCTGCAGGCCGCGCGGCAGGAGGGCCTCGATGCGGGCGCGGATCGCCTGGCCGAAGACGGGGGCGGCGCCATCGGTCGAGATGGCGACGAGCAGCGGCGAGCGGTTCACCAGCGCGCCGAACTGGGCGTCGCAGAAAGCCGGCCGGTCGACCACATTCACCACCGCGCCGGCCGCGTGGCCCGCGGCCACGAAGGCGGCGGCCTCCGCATCGCTCTCGACGTCGGCGACCGCAAGGGCGGCGCCCGCGAGGTCGTCGGGAAGCCAGGCCCGCTCATGCAGGCTGACCGAGCCGCCTTCGGCCGCCACGAGGTCGTGGAACCGGCCGGGGGCACGCGGTGCGAAGACATGCAGGTCCGCGCCGGTCGCGGCCAGGAGCTCCGCCTTCCAGGTCGCGCCCTCGCTGTCGCCCGCCAGCACCACGCGCCGGCCCTGCAGCTTGTGGAACAGGGGCAGCGTCGCAATGGCGCCGATGCGCGACGGCTTCGTCCGGCGGGGTGCGACCGGGGCGGTCACGGCGCCGTCCTGACGACCGCCGAGACGAGGTCGGCCCGCGGCTTCCGGGGCTCTGCCGGAGCCGGCATGACCATCCACAGCCCGGCCAGGGCCAGCAAGACGATCTTGAAGATCGTGTCGGCATGCCGCACGGCCCAGTGCCTGTCGTCGGTGCTCATATGCCGCCTCCATTCTCGACGAAGGGTGCCTCGCGGCCGCTTTGACGCCAGCGGCCCCAGATGCTGCGATGGGCCAGCCGGAGCAGCGGCCTTGCCAGCGCGTCGGCCGCGGTGGCCGCCGCTGCATAGCCGGCATTGCCTGTCAGAACGCCAACCACGACCCCGAACAGCAGGGCGCTGCCCAGCCGCCAGGTCGTTGCCGGGACGATCTCCCGCTTCCACTCCGTGCCGAGGCTGCGCGACAGCATGGCATCCACCCCCGGGCTGACGACCGAGAGGCGCGGGCGGGAGGGCTGCCGGTCATCGGGAACGATGGTGCCCATGGCCGCGGTTTCATGGGTGACCTTGTCGATGAGGATGAAGGCCCCGAGTGCCGGCAGGCCGTCATAGGGCGCCGTCACCAGCGGCCGGTCGAAGCGCAGCCGCACCAGGGCGAGGTCGTTGGTGCGGAGCACCGGCCGCTCTTCCTCTGCGTAGGTGTCGATGTCGATGCCGTGAACCACCTCCTCGACCGTGGCATTGGCGCTCGCGTTACCGATGCGGATGAGGAAGCCGCTGCCGGCGCGGATGTCGGCGGATCCCGTCACCAGGACCTGCGCCACGGTCTGCAGGCGGACGCCTACGGCATGGCGCCGGTCAGGCCGGTGCGTCACCAGCACGTCGCCCCGTGACACGTCGATCTCGCGGTCGACCACGATGGTCACGGCCTCGCCCGGGCCGGCCTGCGGCAGGTCGCCGTCGAAGGTGACGATGGAGGCGACGCGGGCGCGGCGGCGCGACGGCAGAACCTCGATCTCGAGGCCCGGTTCGACCGCGCCGGCGGCTATCGTCCCCGAAAACCCGCGGAAGGTCGCATCGGGCCGGTTCACCCACTGCACCGGCATGACGAAACTGTCCGCGGTCGCCTCGGTGTCGAGTGTGACGCCCTCCAGCCAGCCGAGCAGGGTCGGCCCCTCGTACCAGGGCGTCTGCGGCGACAGCGCCGCAACGTTGGCGCCATCGCGCGCCGACAGCGGAATTACCGTCACGGTGGCAAATCCCAGTCCGGCGATTGCCGTGCGGAAGTTCGCCTCGATGGACCGGATCCGTGCCTGGTCGAACCCGATCAGGTCGATCTTGTTGATCGCCACGACGAGGTGCGTCACCCCGACGAAGGAGGCGATCAGGGCGTGCCGCCGCGTCTGCGGCAGGACACCCTTGGAGGCGTCGATCAGGATGATCGCGAGGTCGGCGGTGGAGGCCCCCGTCGCCATATTGCGCGTGTACTGCTCGTGGCCGGGCGTGTCCGCGACGATGAAGGCGCGGCGCGGCGTGGAGAAGTAGCGGTAGGCCACGTCGATGGTGATGCCCTGCTCGCGCTCGGCCTGCAGGCCGTCGAGCAGCAGCGAATAGTCGAGGCCGCGGTCGGCGCGGCCCATACGCTCGCTGTCCGCCTTGAGCGTGGCCACGACATCATCGGGGATGACGCCGGATTCGTAGAGCAGGCGTCCGAGAAGGGTCGACTTGCCGTCATCGACCGAGCCGCAGGTGATGAAGCGGAGCAGCGAGCGGGTGGCCGGCGCAGCGTCGTTGGCGGCGGCGGGGGTTGCGGCCTGATCCGGCAGGGGGAGGGCGGACATCAGAAATAGCCCTCCTGCTTCTTCTGTTCCATGGAACCGGCGCTGTCGAAATCGATGAGGCGGCCCTGCCGTTCGGAGGTCCGCGACGCGCGCATCTCGGCGATGATCTCGGGGACGGTGGTCGCGGTGCTCTCCATCGCGCCGGTCAGCGGGTAGCAGCCGAGGGTGCGGAAACGCACCATCCGCTTCTGGATGACCTCGCCGGCCAGCAGCGGCATGCGCTCGTCGTCGCGCATGATCCAGGTGCCATCGCGCCAGACGACTGGCCGCTCGGCGGCGAAATAGAGCGGCACCACGGGAATGTTCTCGCGGTCGATGTAGGCCCAGACGTCGAACTCGGTCCAGTTGGAGAGCGGAAAGACCCGGAAGCTCTCGCCCTGCCGCTTCAGGGTGTTGAACAGGCTCCATGGCTCCGGCCGCTGGCTCTTCGGGTCCCAGCGATGGTCGCGGCTGCGCAGGGAGAACACCCGCTCCTTGGCGCGGCTCTTCTCCTCGTCGCGCCGCGCCCCGCCGAAAGCGGCGTCGTGGCGGCCGGCATCGAGGGCCTGCTTCAGCGCCACCGTCTTCATGACGTCGGTATGGATGCGCGAGCCCGAATCGATCGGGTTGACGCCGGCGGCGACCCCTTCGCGGTTGACATGGACGATGAGGTCGAGGTTCAGGCGGCGGGCCAGATCGTCGCGGAAACGGCCCATCTCCTGGAATTCCCACAACGTGTCGACATGCAGAAGCGGGAAGGGCAACCGGCCAGGATGGAAGGCCTTGCGCGCCAGATGCAGCAGGACGGAGGAATCCTTGCCGATCGAGTAGAGCAGGACCGGCCGCTCGCAGGTGGCGACCGTCTCGCGGATGATGCCGATCGCCTCGGCTTCGAGGCGGTCGAGATGGGACTGTGTACTCATGCGACAACCTCATGGGCCGGCGTGGCGCTGACCGACGCCGCAGCGGGCGCCAGCCGCCCGTCCGGCGTCAGGTGCAGGCCGCATTCCTTCTTCGCCTCCGCCTCCCACCACCAGCGTCCGGCGCGCTCCGGCTCTCCCGGCGCCACGGCGCGGGTGCAGGGAGCGCAGCCGATGGACAGGAAACCGTCAGCGTGCAGCGCGTTGACCGGCACGTCGTGATCCGCGGCGAAGGCGGCGACATCGGCGCGCGTCCACTGCGCGAGGGGATTGACCTTGATCAGCCCCTGCCCGCCGTCCCAGGCGCTCAGCGCCACCTCGGCGCGCGTGCCCGACTGATCGGCCCGCAGGCCTGTCACCCAGGCTGCGGCGCCGTGGAGGAGGCGGCCGAGCGGCGCCACCTTGCGCACGTCGCAGCAGGCCTTGCGGTTGTCGACGCTGGCATAAAACCCGTTGACGCCCTGGCGCGCGACGAGATCCTCAAGCGCCCCGGCCTGCGGATGGACGGCGCGAATGCGCAGGCCGTAGCGCTCCTCGGTCCGCGCCCAGACATCATGGGTCTCAGGGAACAGGCGTCCGGTGTCGAGCGTCGCGATCTCGATGTCGAGGTGCCGGGTCGCGATGATGTGGGTGAGAACCTGGTCCTCGATGCCGAAGCTCGTCGTGAGCACGATCCGCCCGTCCACGCGACGGCGCAGCGCGGTGAGCGTGCGACCCGGATCGCCCGGATCGATGTCGTGGAACAGGTCGTCGGCCCCGGCGATCATGACGAGGGTCCCGCCGTTGGGCCGCGCGCCCCGCGCCGGCGGTCGAGGATGCTGGCGCCCGCGCCGTAGCCGCGCTGATAGGTGGCGCTGTAGGAGGCGAGCATGGCCTGCCACTGCTCCGCCGGCTGGCGGGCGGCGAGCGCCTCCGGCACCTCCACCTCATCGAAACCGCAGGCGACCAGATGGGTGAACTGGTCGGCGATCACCGGTCCGACGGCCCGCACCGCCCCCAAAAAGCCGGCTTCGCGCACTTGCCTGGCAAGGCTGAAGGCCCGACCGTCATTGAAGGCGGGAAAGGCGATGGCGACAAGATCGAGCTGGCCGAGGTGGAGACGGATGTCGGGAAGCCGCGCCGTGTTGGCGATCTCCAGGCCGATCTGCTGGGCACTGGAGCGCGCCGCGAGCGCCGCGGGAAGGTCGTCGAGGCCGACGAGAACATGCTCCGCGTCCGACAGCTCGCCGGCTGCGATGCGGACATAGGGGTCTGGCCGGAGGCCTTTGACGTCAAGCAGCGGCATCGGCGGTCTCGTTCTGGCGGACGTCGAGGAAGCGGGTCTTGAACGGCTCGATGCCAAGGCGTCGCACTGCCTGGCTGAAGCTCTCACCGTCGCGGCGATGGTCGAGATAGACGGCGACGAGGCGCTCGATGGCGTCGGGAATCTCGGAGGCCGGAATGCCGGGGCCGAGGAGCTGGCCGATCGCGGCGTGCTCGGTCGCGTCGCCCCCCAGCGTGATCTGGTAGCTCTCCTGCCCGCTCTTCTCGAGGCCGAGAATGCCGATATGGCCGACGTGATGGTGGCCGCAGGCGTTGATGCAGCCGGAGATCTTGATGTTCAGCTCGCCGATGTCGCGCTGCCGCTCGGCGGAGGCGAAGCGGTTCGAGATCGCCTGCGCGACGGGGATGGAGCGCGCCGTCGCCAGCGCGCAGTAGTCGAGGCCGGGGCAGGCGATGATGTCGGTGATCAGGCCGGCATTGGCTTCCGCAAGACCCGCTTCGGCCAGCCCCTGCCAGAGCGTGAAAAGCGCGTCCTGCCGGACATGGGGCAGGATCAGGTTCTGCTGATGACTGACGCGGATCTCGCCGAAGGAGTGGGCGTCGGCGAGGTCGGCCACCGCGCGCATCTGCTCGCTGGTGGCATCGCCCGGCACGCCGCCGATGGGCTTCAGCGACACCGTCACTGCCGCATGGCCGGGCTGGCGATGCGGGAAGACATTGGTCCCGGCCCACAGGCCGAAGGCGCGGCTGCGGGCGCGGTCGGCAAGGTGGCGACGGCTGACGGCGGGCAGCGTCCCGAAGGCCGGCGGGGCGAAATAGGCCTCGATCCGCTCGACCTCGTGCCGGTCGGCGCCGATCGCGTCCGGATCGACGGCGGCGAACTCGGCCTCGACGCGGGCTCGGAACGCCTCGATGCCGATCTCGTGGACGAGAATCTTGACCCTCGCCTTGTACTTGTTGTCGCGCCGACCCTCAAGATTGTAGACGCGCATCAGCGACTGGAGATAGGCGAGCAGGTGCGGCTTCGGCAGGAAGTCGCGCACCACCTTGCCGATCATCGGCGTGCGGCCGAGGCCCCCGCCGACGATGACGCGGTAGCCGACCTCCCCGGTCTCGGGATGGCGGCGCACCTGGAGGCCGATGTCGTGGGCGCGGATCGCCGCGCGGTCGTGCTCGGCGCCCGTCACCGCGATCTTGAACTTGCGCGGCAGGTAGTCGAACTCGGGATGCATGGTCGACCACTGGCGGATCAGTTCCGCCGTCGGCCGCGGGTCCTCCACCTCGTCGGCGGCGGCGCCGGCAAAATGGTCGGCGGTCGTGTTGCGGATGCAGTTGCCGGAGGTCTGGATGCAGTGCATGCCGACATCGGCGAGCAGGTCGAGGATGTCGGGGATGTCACGCAGGCGCGGCCAGTTGAACTGCAGGTTCTGGCGCGTGGTGAAATGGCCATAGCCACGGTCATAGCGCTCGCCGATCAGCGCCAGTTGCCGCAACTGCTTCGAGGACAGCGTGCCATAGGGGATGGCGATGCGCAGCATATAGGCGTGGAGCTGCAGATAGACGCCGTTCTTCAGCCTGAGCGGCTTGAACTCGTCTTCCGTGAGAGATCCGTCGAGGCGGCGTTCGACCTGGGCGCGGAACTGCGCCACGCGCTCCCGCACGAAGGCCTCGTCGAACTCGTCATACCGATACATGGCTAGCTCCGGCGCAGATGGGGGTAGTCGGCCTGCTTGCCGAGGTCGGGGCGGATGGACGGGCCCGAGATCTTGAAGCGCTCGCGGAAATGGTTCGGCACCGGCAGGCCGTCGTCGCGCAGCGTGACATCGACCAGATAGGCATCGACGACCTCGCCGCGCGCGAGAGCCGTCGCCGCGACATCCTCGAGCGCGAGGGCGGCCGGCTCATCCTCTGCCACCAGCGCCTCCGCGGGATCGCGCGACCAGCCCGCGCCCGACCGAAAGACGACGTCGCCGTCCTTCAGGTCGTTGGCCAGCAGGATCGCGGGGAGGAGAATTTTCTGTTTTTCAGGCGCCATGAAAAGCTCCGCCGAGCGGCCGGGGGATGTCGAACTACGTCAGAATAGTTCGATATGACAACGGGTTAAGTGACTTTCCGAGAAAATAAGAACCAGCTTCGGTGGTCCGCTCAGGAAAGAGGATTTGCATCTCCGAACGGGGTTGCCCGGGAGGTGACTATTCTCTGCGGCGCATCGCGCATTGCCGCTGTGCGGGCGGAGGCATCCGCCGCACGGCGGGAGACGCGATGACAGCGCCTGAACTGTGGTAGGTTCATCGGGCCGGCGACGGGCGCTGCGTCTCTGTGCTGCCGGAGCGAATTCTCCTCTCGGCCCGACAAGAGAAGGAATTGTTGTTTGCGCCCGGTTCTCTGGCGGGGAAGCAGTGTCTTTTTTCTCGTCTTGATGCGAATTGCGGTTGATTGACGGGCTGTGTTGGCATCGTCTGTGGCGCATTCACCGACATCGGGAGACGACAATGTCGAGCCATTTTGACGCCCCCTCGCGGCGCTCCATCCTTGCAACGGGCCTCGGTCTGGCGGCCGGCATCGGCACCTCCGCCCTGCCGGGCGGTCCTGCCACGGCGCAGGCTCCGGCGCCCGTGACCCTCGTCAACGTGTCCTATGACCCCACCCGCGAACTCTACCGCGTCATCAACGAGGCCTTCGTCCGCCATTGGCGCGAGAAGACGGGCCAGCAGGTCACGATCCGGACCTCGCATGGCGGTTCCGGCCGGCAGGCGCGCTCCGTCATCGACGGCCTCGACGCGGATGTGGTGACACTGGCCCTGGCCGGCGACATCGACGCCATTGCCCAGCACTCCCGGAAGCTGCCGGCCAACTGGCAGACCCGGTTGCCGAACAATTCCTCGCCCTACACCTCGACCATCGTGTTCATCGTCCGCAAGGGCAACCCGAAGGGCGTCAAGGATTGGTCGGACCTAGCCAAACCCGGCGTCGGCGTGGTGACGCCGAACCCGAAGACGTCGGGCGGCGCGCGCTGGAACTATCTGGCCGCCTGGGCCTACGAACTGGCCCGCACCAACAACAACGAGGAGGCCGCCAAGCGCTTCGTCGAGGCGATCTACCGCAACGTCTCCGTGCTCGACACCGGGGCCCGCGGCTCGCTGACCACCTTTGCCCAGCGCAATGTCGGCGACGTGTTCATCTCGTGGGAGAACGAGGCTCATCTCGCCCGCAAGGAATTCGGCGAGGACAAGTTCGAGATCGTGTTTCCAACGTTGTCGATCCTGGCGGAGCCGCCGGTCACCATCGTCGATCAGGTCGTCGACAAGCGCGGCACGCGCGCCGTCGCCCAGGCCTATCTCGAGTTCCTCTACACTCCCGAGGCCCAGAAGATCATCGCGCGCAACTTCTATCGCCCGAACCGGCCGGAACACGCCGACGCAGCGGATCTTGCGCGCTTCCCGCAGATCAAGCTCGTCACCATCGACGGCGTCTTCGGGGGCTGGGCAAAGGCCCAGACGGTCCACTTCTCCGACGGCGGCGTGTTCGACCAGATCCACCGCCCCGGGGCTGCGAGCCGATGACGGCTCTCGCTTTCCCGGCCTGGGCTCTTCCGAGAGCGAAAGCGAGCGCCTTGCCCGGCTTCGGCCTGACGCTCGGTTTCACGCTGGCCTATCTCTCGCTGATCGTCCTGATTCCGCTCGCCGTGCTGGTCTGGCGCGCGTCCGGGGTCGGCCTTTCCGGGCTGTGGGACATCGCCACCACGCCACGCGTCAGGGCCGCGCTCGAGACCAGCTTCTACCTGTCGCTCGCGGCGGCGCTGCTGAACGCCGTCTTCGGCGTCGTCATCGCCTGGGTGCTGACGCGCTACCGGTTCCCTGGCCGTGCCGTTCTCGATGCCATCGTCGATCTGCCCTTCGCCCTGCCGACGGCGGTTGCCGGCATCGCGCTGGCAGCGATCTACGCGACCAATGGCTGGGTGGGGTCGGTCCTTGACCACCTGTTCGGACTGAAGGTCGCCTTCACCCCCTACGGCATCTTCGTCGCGCTGGTCTTCATCGGCCTGCCCTTCGTCGTGCGCACCGTGCAGCCGGTTCTCCTCGACCTCGACAAGGAGGTGGAGGAGGCCTCCGCGACACTCGGCGCCAACCGGCTCCAGACCATCGTGCGGGTGATCCTGCCGACTCTCGTGCCCGCGATCCTCACCGGCTTCGCGCTCGCCTTCGCCCGCGCTGTAGGCGAATACGGCTCCGTCATCTTCATCGCGGGCAACATGCCCTTCATCTCGGAGATCGCCCCTCTGCTGATCATCGTTCAGCTCGAGGAGTTCAACTACACGGGGGCAACCGCCATCGCGACCATCATGCTCGCCATTTCCTTCCTCAGCCTCCTGGTCATCAACCTGATCCAGGCGTGGAGCCGGAGGAGGCTTGGTGATGTCTGACGTTCCGGGCAGCAGTCGCCCTGCCTCCACCGGCGAGCCGCGCTGGGTGCAATGGGTCCTCATCCTCGTTGCGGTCGGCTACATGGCCCTGATCGTGCTGCTGCCGCTCGGCGCGGTCTTCACGGAGGCGCTGCGCAAGGGGTTTGGCGCGCTGCACGAGGTCTTCGCCGACGAGGCGACCTATTCCGCCATCTGGCTGACCCTGACCGTCGCCGCCATCACGGTGCCGCTCAATCTCGTCTTCGGGGTCGCCGCGGCCTGGGCCATCGCCAAATTCGAGTTTCCCGGCAAGAGCCTGCTGATCACCTTCATCGACCTGCCCTTCTCGGTCTCGCCGGTGGTCTCCGGTCTCGTCTTCGTGCTGCTCTTCGGCGCCCAGGGTCTGTTCGGTCCCTGGCTCGACACCAACGACATCAAGATCATTTTCGCGCTGCCGGGCATCGTCCTGGCGACCACCTTCGTGACCCTGCCCTTCATCGCGCGGGAGCTCATTCCGCTGATGCAGGAGCAGGGAACGAGCGAGGAGGAGGCGGCCCTGACGCTCGGCGCCTCGGGCCTGCGCGCCTTCCTGACCGTCACCCTGCCGAATGTGCGCTGGGCGCTGCTTTACGGCGTCCTGCTGTGCAACGCCCGGGCCATGGGCGAGTTCGGCGCCGTCGCCGTCGTCTCCGGCCATATCCGCGGCCAGACCAACACCATGCCGCTCCACGTGGAGATTCTCTACAATGAGTACAATTTCGTTGGCGCCTTCGCCGTCGCCTCCCTCCTCGCCCTCCTTGCTCTCGTCACACTCCTCGGCAAGTCTCTTATTGAATGGCAATACGGCGACTCGCTTGCAGGGCATCACCGGCATTGAACAACAGGGCAGGACCGGGATTGGCGTTCGCGGCGTCGCGAAGCACTTCACCGGCACGCGCGCCCTCGACGGCATCGACCTCGAGATCCGGCCGGGCGAACTGATCGCCCTGCTCGGTCCGTCGGGCTCGGGCAAGACGACGCTCTTGCGCGTGATCGCCGGCCTTGAGCCGATTTCGGCCGGGCAGGTCCTGTTCGGAGCGGAGGATGCGACATCCCTCAGCGTCCAGGACCGCCAGGTCGGCTTCGTCTTCCAGCAATACGCTCTGTTCCGGCACATGACGGTAGCCGACAACATCGCCTATGGCCTGACCGTGCGGCCTCGCGCGCAGCGTCCGCCGCGGCAGGAGATCCGCCGGCGGGTGCAGGAACTGCTCGATCTGGTTCAGTTGCCGGACTTTGGCCGCCGCTTCCCCGGCCAGCTCTCCGGCGGCCAGCGCCAGCGCGTCGCCCTGGCGCGTGCTCTGGCCGTGGAGCCGCGCGTGCTGCTTCTCGACGAGCCCTTCGGCGCCCTCGACGCGCAGGTGCGCAAGGACCTCCGACGCTGGCTGCGCGAGATTCACGACAGGACCGGGCACACGACGATCTTCGTCACCCACGACCAGGACGAGGCGCTCGAACTCGCCGACCGTGTCGCCATCCTCAACCGTGGCCGGATCGAGCAGGTCGGCTCTCCGGATGAGATTCTCGATACGCCCGCTACGGCCTTTGTCGCCGGCTTTGTTGGCAACGCCACGCGCCTGCCGGTGGTCGTCGAGGGCGGTCTCGTCCGCGCGGCTTCCGCCGTGATCGGTCCTGCTCCCGCCGGCCGCAGAGATGGACCGGCCTGGCTGTTCGTGCGGCCGCAGGACGCGGCCGTGGACAGGTCCGGCGCCACCGGCCTCACGGGCACCGTGACGGGTGTCACCCGCGCCGGTGCCAGCCGCAGGCTGGATGTCCTGCTCGACCGCGCGCTGCCCGCCCTTGACGTGGAGGTCGCTCTTGCGGAGAGGTTCGCGCGGGGCGACACGGTCGGCCTCCGGCTTGATACGAGCCGGCTCTTCGACCGGGATCGGGAGGACTGATCCCGCTGAGCCTGACACGGCCCAGCCCGGCGGCGAGCCCGCGCGCGGATGGAGCCTTGCCATGATATCCAGGCGATGGTCGGGCGCGTGGACTAGCAGGCGGACCCTCAGGCGTTGCGCATGTGGTGCGCGAGGGCCTCGACCTGCGGCAGAACGGCCTCGCCGAGCGCGCGATCTTCGACGGTGTCGTCCCAGGCCCTGAGGAAGCACAACAGCCAGCCCTCGACCTCCGGCGTGCTGATGCGGGCGGAGAAGTGCCGGCGGCGGAGCATCGGCGCACCGTGACGCTCGACGAACAGCGGCGGCCCGCCGAGCCAGCCGGACAGATATTCGAACAGCCGCTGCTCGGCGCGCTCGA